>JACZJJ010000136.1 GCA_014860625.1 Bacteroidales bacterium
AATGTGAAGGATGGAAGGATAAGAGGAAGGATATAGAACAGCAGGTCCGCGATTCAGCCGATCACATAATTGATTCTAAAGGGTCCACATATTTTGCCGTTGGGCTGGCACTTGTCAAGATAACAGGTTCAATACTGAGAAATCAGAATAGTGTCCTTACCGTCTCAATTTATCTCGACGGAGAGTATGGACTAAAAGATGTCTGTCTGAGTGTTCCCTGTGTGGTTTCGGATAAAGGAATAGAGAAGATCATCGATGCTAAACTTGCTGCCGATGAGCAGTTTTCTCTGATGCATTCGGCTGATATCCTGCATAAAGCGATTGAATCATTGAAATAGAAAGCCCGTCGCGTCATCACCCGACGCCTGACGCCTGACGCCTTTCATATTTCGTTTTATTTCGTACATTCACTCTTCAAACTAAAAACCTCCTCCATGAAACCCGGGAACATAATTCTCCTTGTGATCTGCATGATAGCGATAGCTATAGGTATGGTGATCTATTTTGAAGCATCGGCATTTCAGAAGACTGCAAAAATTACTGAAGGCACTGTTGCCAGCAGTGATGCTACCTTTTATTATGTTAAGTACACTTCAGATGACGGAGCGGAGAGAACTTTTAAAGGAACGCACAGTAAAAATAAAAAACACTTTCCCGGCGACAGGGTGAAGGTTTTCTACCAGGCTGATGATCCTGATAAATCGAGAATAAGCGATGGGATAAAGAGTGGAAGGAAGGTAATATTTTTTGCAGTTCTTCTGCTTATCCTGGATATCTATCTAATTTTTACCAACAAAAAGAAGAGCAGGTCAGCCAGGAGCTTTAAGGCAAACGGAAGGAAAGTGGAGGCTGAGATCATGAAGATTGATGTTGATCCGGATACAACCTTCAGGGAGAAACATCCTTATTTAATCGAGTGCAGGTGGGTTGATCCGATTACCGGCAGGGAATACACCCACACTATAAGGAATATCTGGTCCGATCCAAAGCCCCTTCTGGCAGGACGCACCCGTATTGACGTATATATCGACCGACAGGATCCTGAAAAGTACTTTATGGATATTGAGTTTCTGGGTGATCTGGCTCAGGCTTAGGCATGGATTAATCAGTAGCAGTTGGCAGTTGGCAGTTGGCAGTTCGTTATTTCGCTTCTCACCATATCATCACGGTACAAAAAACCCCGAAAGAAAACTTCTTTCGGGGTTTTTTGAGGTCTCGAGCGGATTCGAACCGCTGTATACGGTTTTGCAGACCGCCGCCTAGCCGCTCGGCCACGAGACCTTTTGCGGCGACAAAAATACAAAAAAATCAACGTGTCAACACACAGGTGACCTGTTTTACCTTTCCTCCGATTGGCGGGTTGACTTTTGAAATCGTAACCTGAAGGGAATTGATCTGTGGAAAAGTGTGTGAGATGGCATCCAGGATTCGCCTGCCTACATGTTCGATCAGCTGCGATTTTTGCTCCATCTCATGCCTTACCAGGCCATATACCGACTGGTAGTTGACCGTATCTTCGAGATGATCTGAAGCCTCTGCTTTGGTTGTATCCACTTCCAACTCAACCTCAACCACAAACCGGGTCCCGATAATCTGCTCTTCATGGAAGCATCCATGGTAAGCAAAGAACTCCATCCCTTCCAGTATGATTTTTCCCATGATCGGTTTTTGAGGTTCCGAAATTAGGAAATTCCAATGAATCAGGCCCGCAGTTGGGTAAAAATCTGTAATTTTGCCGGCTAAATTGATTTTATAGAGTGGGTTATGAGTGAGATGAAAGATATTCAGAATGAGAAGCCTGCGAGATCGCGGAATTTTATTGAAGAGATCATTGAAGAGGATATTCGCGAGGGAAAGAATGACAGTCGCGTCCACACCCGTTTTCCTCCCGAACCAAACGGTTATTTGCATATTGGTCATGCCAAATCAATCTGCCTGAATTTTGGTCTGGCAGATAAATACAATGGATTGACCAACCTTCGGTTTGACGATACCAACCCGGTGAAGGAGGACGTTGAATATGTGGATTCCATCATGGAAGATGTCCGATGGCTGGGATTTGACTGGGGAGACCGTCTCTATTATGCATCCGATTATTTCGGGCAGCTTTACGAATATGCTGTGATCCTGATAAAAAAAGGCAAGGCTTACATATGCGACATGCCCGCAGAAGAGATTAGCGCGACACGCGGCACCCCTACCCGACCGGGGAAAGAGAGTCCTTACAGGAACCGGACTGTGGAAGAGAACCTGGATCTTTTTGGCCGGATGCGGGCTGGTGAATTTCCCGACGGAACAAGGGTTTTGAGGGCAAAAATCGACATGAGCTCTCCCAACATGCACATGCGCGACCCCATCTTATACCGGATCCTGCACACAAACCATCACCGGACAGGAGATGCATGGTGCATTTATCCCATGTATGACTTTGCTCACGGCGAATCCGATTCAATTGAACGCATCACCCACTCCATCTGTACCCTCGAATTTGAGGTTCACAGGCCTCTCTACGACTGGCTGATCCGTGAAATTGACATCTATGCCCCCAGGCAGATCGAATTTGCCCGGCTGAATCTCAGCTACACCGTGATGAGCAAGCGCAAGTTGCTCGAGCTGGTAAAGGAAAAATATGTCCAGGGATGGGATGATCCCCGGATGCCGACGATCTGCGGACTGAGGCGACGTGGGTATACCCCGGAGTCGATCCGAAACTTCGCCGACATTATCGGGGTGGCCAAACGCGACAATATGATCGATGTCAGCCTGCTGGAGTTCTGCATCCGGGAGGATCTGAATAAACAGGCAAACCGCGTCATGGGAGTGCTGAATCCGGTGAAAGTCATCATTGATAACTACCCCGAAAGGCAAGTTGAAGAGATGGAAGCAGCCGTGAATCCTGAAAACCCTGAAGCCGGTACAAGAAAAGTACCATTTTCAAAGGAACTTTATATTGAGCGGGAGGATTTTATGGAAGATCCGCCCAATAAGTTTTTCCGGTTGGCCCCGGGTCGTGAGGTACGGCTTCGTGCAGCCTATATCATCAAATGCGAAAGTGTTGAAAAGGATCCGGTAACAAATGAAATCACAGCGATTCATTGTTATTACGACGTCAACACGAAAAGTGGCATGCCCGACAGCAACCGGAAGGTCAAAGGAACCCTTCACTGGGTATCGGCATCTCATGCTGTTGAAGTGGATGTCAGGCTGTATGACCGGCTCTTTGTAGTTCCTGATCCGGATAATGCGGAAGAGGGCAAAAACTTCAAAGATTACCTTAATCCAGACTCATTGACAGAGGTGAAAGGGTATCTCGAACCCTCCATCCGCGATGCAAAAATAGGAGAGAAATACCAGTTCGAACGTCTTGGTTACTTTGTTGTGGATAAAGATAGCAAAGCTAAGTCATTGGTATTTAACCGGGTTGTCCCTTTACGTGATTCCTGGGCCAGGATAGAGGGTCAAAAATAGTTTGTGTAATCGTTGAAACTCTTATACCTTTGCACCCCCAAATGTCCGATGGTGTAACTGGCAACACATCTGATTCTGGATCAGAAGAGTCTAGGTTCGACCCCTAGTCGGACAACAGGATAAAAAAAGCAGGAACAATGTATGATTTGTTCCTGCTTTTTTTTGACAAGGCTAACGAATGGTGGATTAACCGAGCGTTAACAAGCCGGTTTCAATCCTCTTCAGGAAGTCCTCTTTCCCTATCACCCCGGCAATCTCCATCACGCCGGGCCCCTGGTTGGATCCCACAATGAGCAGCCTCAACGGCATCATCAACTGACCCATTTTGATGCCTGAATGTGAAGTGAAATTCTGCACCAGCTGATGAATGAATTCACTGGTCCAACTCTCAAGCTGCTGAACCTCAGATAGAAAGGCAGCAATAATTTGTGGTGTATCCTCTTTCCACATCTTCTCCTTTGCCTGAGGGTCATAGGTTTCAGGAGGGAAATAGAAAAGTCGGGCATTCTCCAGAAGATCAGGAATCAGGGTGATTCGATCCTTTATCAGGGAAACAACTTGTGTGGCGTAGTCAAGGTCGGCAAGATCATGACTTGGTGTCAAGGTGCCGTGGTTGGGCTGGATCACTGGATGACTGGATGACTGGATGACTGGATGACTGGATGACTGGATGACTGGATGACTGGATGACTGGATGTTGTTAGCTGCCAACTGCCAACTGCCAACTGCCAACTGAACCAGCTTCTCCGCAAGCAGTTCATTGGGTAATGCTGCCACGTATTGATGGTTGAACCATTTTGCCTTGTCGGGGTCATATTTTGATCCGGCTTTGTGAATCCGTTCCAGAGAGAATAGATGGATCAGCTCGTCTATGGTAAACAGCTCCTGTTCTGTTCCCGGATTCCAGCCCAGAAGTGCCAGCATATTGATAAAGGCAGCAGGGAGGTAGCCATCTTCCCGGTATCCCCGCGACACATCCCCGGTCGACGGATCCGTCCATTGCAGCGGAAATACCGGAAACCCCAGCCGGTCCCCATCACGTTTACTCAGCTTTCCATGGCCGTCGGGCTTCAGGATGAGAGGAAGGTGCGCAAACTGCGGCATTGTTTCTTCCCAGCCGAAAAACCGGTAGAGTAGCAGGTGCATGGGTGCAGAAGGAAGCCACTCCTCTCCCCGGATGACATGGGAGATCTGCATCAGGTGATCGTCCACTACGTTGGCCAGATGGTACGTAGGAAGCCCATCGGATTTGAACAGTACTTTGTCGTCCAGATGATCTGTATGTACACGCACCTCTCCACGGATCAGGTCATGGAATACAACATCCTGGTTTTCAGGGATGAGAATCCGCATTACATAGGGCTCTCCCAGCTCAATTTTCCGTGCAACCTCCACTGGAGGCAGTGTAAGGCTGTTGCTGAGCTGATTCCGTGTTTTCACGCTGTATTGAAACTGCTCTCCCCGCTCCTTCTGGTAGCTGTCGCGGAGCGCATCCAACGCATCCGGAGTATCAAACGCATAATAGGCATGACCTCGCTCAATCAGGAACTGTATATATTTTCTGTAGATTTCGCTTCGTTCCGACTGCCGGTAAGGGGCATGCGGACCGCCTTTGTCAACGGCCTCATCGGCCTCAAGTCCGCACCAGCGAAGGGCTTCCAGGATATAGGCTTCGGCGCCCGGAACAAACCGGTTCTGGTCGGTGTCTTCAATGCGCAGAATGAATGTCCCGTTGTGCTTCCGGGCAAAAAGATAGTTATAGAGGGCCGTTCGAACACCCCCCAGGTGAAGGGGGCCGGTTGGGCTTGGGGCAAACCTGACGCGGATTGGCTTATCGTTCATGGGTTATTGGGGGTTTTTAGCCTTGTTGTACTGAATTTGAGGGAGAATAAAGGCGATCATCCGCTGGATTGTCTCTTCCACGGTATCAGATGAAGTCTCGAGAACAAGATCCGAGTGCTCAGGTTCTTCGAACGGGGAGTCGATTCCGGTAAATTCCTTGATCAGCCCTTGTCGTGCTTTCAGGTAATAACCCTTGACATCGCGTTTCTCGCAAAGAGAAAGAGGAGCCTTCACAAACACTTCGATAAAATTTTCAGGGCCTATGATCTTTCTGGCCATATAACGGATCGCGTTGGTTGGACTGATAAAGCAGCTGATGGTGATAATTCCGGAGTTGTTGTACAGGGCATTGACCTCAGCAATGCGACGGATATTTTCAGTCCGTCCCTCTTCGCTGTATGTCAGATCGCGGTTCAGTCCTGTCCTGACGTCGTCGCCGTCAAGCAGCTGGATAAAGAAACCGCGCTGAAAAAGCTCTTTTTCCAGAGCCAGTCCAAGGGTTGTTTTTCCGGCACCGGACAAGCCGGTCATCCAGATTGATTTCGCAGTTTGCTGGAGGCGACTCTCCTTTTGCTCTTTGGAGATCTTGGAAGCGATATATGAGTTAGCCATGAATAGAAGTTTGAATGCTGCAAAAATAGGATAATTCCTAACTTTGTACCCGTTGAAATATTCCAATTTTCAATGCGTTAGTTACTTGAAAGGTTGCAGGAGAATGGAAAGCGAACATCTGTTAATTCAAAAGCTTGACCGGTTTATACGGAAGTACTATGCAAACAGGATCCTCCGGGGTGCACTCCTGACATCAGGAACACTGGCCGGCACCTACCTGTTGTTTGTAATTCCCGAGAGTCTCTTTCGCTTTGACTCCATTGTCAGAACCCTCTTTTTTTATCTCTTTCTCACCGTTGGAGCCGGCACCATTTTTTTCTGGATACTACGACCCCTCCTCGCCTATCTGCATCTTGGACATCGCATCTCACACGAAACGGCTGCCACGATCATTGGGCAACACTTTTCTGAAATACAGGATAAGTTGCTCAACGCACTCCAATTGATCAAACTCAGGGGGCAACAGCAGGGAGACATTGAACTGCTCCTGGCCTCCATTGACCAAAAAATTTCAAATCTCAAGGTTTTTCCGTTCCAGAGGGTAATCAACTACAAACGAAATGTGCGTTACCTGAAAGTCGCAATTCCTCCGGTTGCCATCATACTGACAGCGTTACTCATAGCCCCGTCATTCATCTCGGAACCCACCCGAAGGATTGTCGATTACACAACAGCTTATGAACCCCCGGCGCCATTTACCCTTGAATTGCTGAACAAGGAGCTGTCGGCATTTCAACAGGAGGATTTTGAGCTGAAGGTGAGGATTACCGGCAAGGAGCTCCCTGCCGACCTCTATATTCAGACAGAGGGATATACCTACCGCATGAAAGCCTCGTCCCCTACCCAGTTTTCTTACGTTTTTAACTCCTTGCAGGGTCAGACTACATTCCGGATCTCGGCAAACAGATACCTCAGCAAAGAGTACGTGATCAGGGTCTTTCCCCGGCCAACCATTCTTTCGTTTACGATTCTCCTGACCTACCCCGGGTATGTGGGAAAGAACCCCGAGGAGTTCGAAAACACCGGTGATCTTGTGGTTCCTATGGGTACGGAGGTTGAATGGCGATGGGTTACAAAAGATGTGGAGAGGTTGAACCTGAGGATGCGTAACCGTAACATCCTGTTGAAGAGGGAGGGGTCCAATACCTTTATCTACCGGGAAAATTGCACCTCTTCGGGCAATTATTCCGTGAAACCCGAAAATGAATATACCACCAGCAGCGACTCCCTTTCATACAAAATAATATGCCTGGAAGATGCCTACCCCTCTATCCTGACAGAATTTCATACCGATACGGTTATGCCTTCTGCCCTGTTCTTCGACGGCTCTCTGAAAGACGACTACGGTTTCACAAAGCTTGAATTTCATTATCGTGTAAACAGGGGAAACGATACGGCAACATTGCTTCAGGGTAGTTTGAACCTCCCGGTTAGCCTTGATAAACGGGATGAAATATTTTATTATTCTGTAGATATCAACGACTATGTAAAAAATCCGGGAGACCGGGTGAGCTATTACTTTGAGGTTTGGGATAATGACGGAATTCATGGACCCAAGTCGGCGAAATCTGAAATCAGGGAGATAAAGACGTTGACTGTCAGTGAAATGCAGGAAGTCGCGAGGGAAAGCGAAAAACGGATAAAGGAGGATTTCAAATTCTCACGGGAAGAGGCGAAGGAATTGGAAAAAGCGATTGACCAGCTGAACCGGAAGATGATGGAAAAGCAGGAACTTAGCTGGCAGGAGAAGCGTGAAATAGAAGAGCTCATCCGGCGGAATGAAGAGATGCTTAAGGCCATTGAACAGGTCAAGGAGGAGAATCTGAAAAACATTAGGATGGAGGAGCAGTTTCTTCAGACAAGCGAATCTGTGATGGAAAAGCAAAAACGGCTGAACGAGCTGATGGAGGAGTTTATGACGGAGGAGATGAAAAAAACGCTTCAGGAGCTGAAGGACTTGATGGAACAGGTTGACAAGACCAAGCTCAAGAGCCTCATGGAGGAGATGAAAATGACAGCTAAAGAGATGGAACAGCAACTGGACAGAAACCTGGAGTTATTCAAACAAATAGAGTTTGAGAGGAAGCTGGAAGAGAACATTTCGGAGCTGAGAAAAATGGCGGAGGAGCAGAAAAAGCTGGCCATGCAGATGGAAAAGGAAAAGAGTGTTACGGAACAAAATAAAACGGACCAGGAGAAACTGAATAGCAGCTTTGACTCACTCCAAAACGAATTAGCTAAGCTGAAAGAACTTGATAAGCAACTTGAACAGCCCGTTGGGATTGAGAAGACAGAGCAGCAGCAGGACAGCATCAGCAATTCGATGGCGGATGCAAAAGATAAAATGGAGGAAAACGAAAAGAAGGAGGCAGCAAAAAGCCAGAAAAATGCAGGCAAACAGATGGAACAGCTGGCTAATGACCTGGAGATGATGCAACAGGAGTCTGAGATGGACCAGTATGCAGAGGATGCACAACAAATCCGTCAGATTCTGGAAAACCTTTTAACTGTCTCGTTTGACCAGGAGGAATTGATCGCTCGAACCAGAACAATAAACCGGAACGATCCCCGGTTTCAGGATATTATTTCGGAGCAGAGCCAGATGAATGAAAATCTGGGACCGGTCAGGGATTCACTGATCGCCATCGGGAAAAGGCAATTTTTGATTCAGCCTGTCATTACCCGGGAACTGAACTCAATTAACAGGAATATTAAGGAAACCGTGGAGTCGCTGACGGATCGGAATATTGCACTGGCACTTTCAAAGCAACAGTTTTCTATGACCAGTCTGAACAACCTGGCTGTACTGCTTGATGAAGCCATGGAGCAGATGAATAGGAATATGAACATGAGCATGCAGGGGAAAAGCAGCAAGATGTGCCAGAATCCTTCACAGGGAAAGGGAAAGAAGAGCATGAAGAACATCAGGCAGATGCAACAGCAAATGTCGCAGCAGATGGAAAAGATACGGAAAGGATTGCAAAAGCAAAAGGAGGATAAAAGCCAACAGGGAAAAGAGGGAAAAAAGGGGGAGAAGGGAGAGCAGGGGATGCGGGGCATGAATGAGGAGATTGCCCGACTGGCTGCCGAGCAGGAAGCGATCCGGGAAGAGTTGCAGAAGTACGAGCAGTATATGAA
>JACZJJ010000137.1 GCA_014860625.1 Bacteroidales bacterium
TCCAGTCATCCAGTCATCCAGTCATCCAGTGATCCAGTGATCCAGTCCCCAGCATCGCGCCGTAAAATCTCCCAGCATCGCGAGGGTTTTTCGCGGCGCTTCGTAGAATCCCATATGCGCGACATCCTGTAAGATGAGTGATTCGGAATGTTTGGGGAGAAGGACCATTTCTCCGGCACGCTCCGTCGGGATCTTGGTATCTTTCATGCCCAGGATGAAGAGCACGGGAATATCCAGGTTTTTGAGGGTTTCGGTCGAGTCCTTGCGTTCCTTCATTCCGGTAATCGCAGCAATGATACCTTCTTTGGAGAGCCCTGATGCCTCTTCGATCAGCTTGTTGATCCGTTTCCGGTAGATGTCGGCGGTACCTTCGGGAAAAAGGGTTGGGATGAACTGCAGGATGAAGTTGAACTTATCGGCTTTCACCACCTCGATGGCCCGGTCCCTGTTTCGCTGACCTTCCGGGGTGTCTGCCCAGGGGTGTGAATGGAAGATGCAGATTCCTTTCAGCATGCGGGGATACATCTGCGCGAAAGCCAGAACAACATAGCCCCCCATCGAGTGACCGGCCATCACACATTGCCTCACACCCCTGTTCAGGAGCACCCTCTTCACGATATCTGCCATCAATTCCATCGGGTGAACAGGTTCCAGGCAGTCGCTCTGGCCAAAGCCGGGCAGGTCGACGGCAATTACCCGGATCTCCTTCGAAAGTCGTCGGACAAACCGGTTCCAGATGGTTGACGATTCGGTAAAACCATGGAGAAGGACCAGGCAGGGACCCTCTCCGCTATCGGTGAAAGTGATCTTTTTCCCGCGGATTTTTATTGATTTCATTCGCTGTTCGCTTTTTGCTGTTCGCTGTTCGCTGTTCGCTTTTCGCTTTTCGCTTTTTCGCTTTTCGCGAAGCAAAGTGGGATTCAGGGGTTACCCAATCCGCATAATATCCTCAATCTCCTCAACGGTCTTCGGAATGGGTTTGCCCAGCACGCGGTAACCCTTGTTGGTGACCAGCACATCGTCTTCTATCCGGATGCCGCCGAAATCTTTGTATTTCTCCACCTTATCGTAGTTGATGAAGTCGGTGAATTTGCCTTCCGCTCTCCAGATGTCGATCAGTTCGGGGATGAAATAGATGCCCGGCTCGATCGTCATCACGAAATCTTCCTGAAGCCGTCGTCCGAACCGCAGGAACCCAAGTCCGAACTCTTTGCTGCGCTGGATCTCGTTGTCGTATCCGATGTAGCCCTCTCCCACGCCTTCCAGGTCATGAACATCCAGTCCGATCGGGTGACCAAGCCCGTGCGGGAAGAACATGGTATGCGCTCCGGCGGCAACTGCATCGTCTGCATTTCCTTTCATGATACCGAGATCGATCAGTCCGCCGGCAATCACGCGGCCGGCCATCAGGTGGATGTCGCGGAAAGCAACGCCGGGTTTGATGGCCTGGATGGCTTCCATATTTGCCTTCAGAACGATGTTGTAGATCTCCTTCTGCCGATAGTTGAATTCTCCTCCAACAGGAACGGTGCGGGTGATGTCGCTGGCGTAATGGTATTCCGATTCGGCGCCGGCATCAATCACGAGCATCCTGTCCGTCATCAGCATGTTGCCGTGGTAGTGGTTGTGAAGCGTTTGACCGTTAATCGTCAGGATGACCGGAAAAGATACGCCGCAGGCGTGAGCCAGCGCAATGCCTTCGATGGTTCCGGCGATCTCCTTTTCGATGGTTCCCGGGCGGGCCATCTTCATCGCTGTGGTGTGCATCAGGTAAGCAACATCCACCATGCTTTCCATCTCCTGAATCTCCAGCTGGTCCTTTTTCATCCGAAGTTTTACAACCCCTCTGATCAGCTCCTCGGATGCCTGATTCCGGATGCCGGAGAGAGGAATTCCCAGAAGTTCCGAGATCTGGATCACAGTCTCGCCCCGGTAAGGTGGCAAATAATGAATTTTGCGACCGGATGTCAGGGCGCTCTGCAACGTCTCCGCCAATTTACTCATAGGCAGGGTCTCTTCCACCCCAATCTCTTCACCGCGCGATTTCATGGTAGGCTGCTTCCCCATCCAGATGATATCGCCAATCTCCACATCATTGCCAAAAAGGATATCTTTCCCGGTATCGAGATCCATCACACCGGCCAGATCGGGGTGATCCAGACCAAAAAAATAGAGAAAACTGCTGTCCTGGCGAAATGCGTAGGTATTGGCAGGATAGTTAAATGACACCTCCTGGTTGCCGGGAAAAAATATCAATCCGCCCTGAATTTCATTTTTCAGGCGGTTTCGTCTGTCTTTGTAAATGCTTGATGGAAACATAATTTAGATTGATTTAAAATATTGATAAAATTGGTTCGAGGTGTCGAAGGTACAAAATATATCATCTAAATTTGTTCATCATCTCTAATAATCCTACATCAATGAGTTTATCTTTCCTCCAATTCTCATCCATTACCAAAAAAATATGGATGGCACTGCTGGGTCTTTTCCTGATGGTGTTCCTTGTGGTACACCTTGGAATCAACCTTTGTCTCCTTCGTTCCGACGGGGGAACCTGGTTTCATGCGGCAGCCCATTTCATGGGAACCAACTATGTGGTCAAGGTCTTTGAGGTGGTTCTCTTCGGAGGATTCATCCTTCACATCCTCCTGGGGATCATCCTGCAGGTAAAGAACTGGATATCGCGACCTGTCCAGTACAAGGTCAGCAACAAGTCGGCCACGCCGTTCCTCAGCAAGTACATGATCTACACGGGAGGCATCGTCCTGATCTTCCTGATCATCCATTTCATGAACTTCTACTTCATCAAGCTGGGATGGGTGGCAAGTCCTGTGGAGATGCTCGAAGGGGGCGAACCCGACTTTTACGAAACCGCAAGATGGCTTTTCGCACAGCCTTTCTACTCCGTGCTCTACCTGGTGCTGATGGTAGTTCTCGGCTTTCACCTGAACCACGCCTTTGGCGCAGCCTTTCAAACCCTGGGGCTGGAAAACAAAACCTATACCCCCTGGATCCAGGGCTTCGGAACCGTCTTTTCAATTGTAGTCCCGCTGGGATACATGATCATACCTCTCTATTTTTTAATCTTCTAGCAAGGCATCATGGCAGAATTAAATTCAAAGATACCACAGGGCCCGGTGGCAGAAAAGTGGACCCATTACAAAGCACACCAAAACCTTGTCAACCCGGCCAACAAGCGAAAGCTTGATGTGATCGTCGTTGGTACCGGCCTGGCCGGCGCTTCGGCAGCAGCCTCTCTGGCAGAGCTGGGATTCAATGTCAAGATTTTCTGTTACCAGGACTCTCCCCGGCGGGCACACAGCATCGCTGCACAGGGAGGGATCAACGCGGCGAAGAACTATCCCAACGACGGCGACAGCATCTACCGCCTGTTTTACGATACGGTGAAAGGTGGCGACTACCGCTCCCGCGAAGCCAACGTATACCGGCTTGCCGAGGTGAGCAACAACATCATGGACCAGTGCGTAGCCCAGGGCATCCCCTTTGCCCGCGAATACAACGGGATGCTCGACAACCGCTCCTTTGGCGGCGCTCTCGTCTCACGCACATTCTATGCCCGCGGACAAACCGGCCAGCAGCTGCTGTTGGGAGCCTACGGTGCACTGAGCCGCCAGATCAAGCTGGGTAAGGTGGCGATGTACAACCGTCATGAGATGATGGATGTGGTGGTGATCGACGGAAGAGCACGCGGCATCATCGCCCGCAACCTGATCAGCGGTGAGCTGGAACGTCATTTCGGACATGCCGTGGTGATTGCGTCCGGCGGTTACGGAAACGTCTTCTACCTCTCCACCAACGCCATGGGATCCAACTCCAGCGCAGCCTGGCAGGCTTTCAGGAAAGGCGCTTTCTTCGCCAACCCATCGTTTACACAGATCCACCCCACCTGCATCCCCGTGCACGGAGATTACCAGTCGAAGCTTACGCTGATGAGCGAATCTCTTCGCAACGACGGCCGGATCTGGGTGCCCAGGAACAAGGAGGATGCCGAAAAGATCCAGAAAGGGGAGATCACACCCAAGTCTATCAAGGAGGAGGACCGCGACTATTTCCTCGAGAGAAGGTACCCTGCATTCGGGAACCTGGTGCCGCGCGACGTAGCCTCACGGGCTGCAAAAGAGCGGTGCGATGCAGGATATGGCGTAGGAGAGACCGGCCTGGCTGTGTACCTCGATTTCGCCGATGCCATCAAACGGCTCGGGAAACATGTAATTGAATAGCGTTACGGAAACCTCCTCCAGATGTATGAAAAAATTGTGGATGAAAATCCTTACGAGACCCCGATGATGATCTTCCCGGCCGTGCATTATACCATGGGCGGCATCTGGGTCGACTATGAACTGATGAGTACCGTCAAGGGCCTCTTCGTTGCCGGCGAAGCCAATTTCTCCGACCACGGAGCCAACCGGCTGGGGGCCTCGGCGCTCATGCAGGGTTTGGCCGACGGATATTTCGTGCTCCCTTACACCATCCAGGAGTACCTGGCCGACCAGATTAAGGTGGCACGGATCTCAACAGATAAGGATGAATTCGTTCAAACCGAGAAGGAGGTGAAAGACCGGCTCGGGAAACTGATGGCCGTTAAGGGAACAAAATCGGTCGACCATTTCCACAAGGCGCTGGGTAAGATCATGTGGGACAATGTTGGAATGGGCCGCAATGCTGAAGGTTTGAAACTGGCCATTGAAGAGATCCGCAAGCTGCGGGCCGAATTCTGGAAAGATGTGAAGATCCCCGGCAAGCTGGACGACCTCAATGTGGAGCTGGAAAAAGCCAGCAGGGTGGCCGACTTTCTCGAACTCGGCGAGCTGATGGCAATGGATGCCCTGGAGCGAAACGAAAGCTGCGGCGGCCATTTCAGGGAAGAGTACCGCACCGACGAAGGCGAATGCCTCCGCAACGACAAAGACTTCATGTATGTCGCCGCCTGGGAATACAAAGGCCCCGGAGATTTTGTGATGCACAAGGAGCCGCTGGTTTATGAAGAGATTGAGGTGAAACAGAGGGTTTATAAATAGCGATTAGGGATTAGCGATTAGGGATTAGCGATTAGCGATTAGGGATTAGCGATTAGGGATTAGGGATTAGGGATTAGGGATTAGGGATTAGGGAGATTTTTGCTGGAAATGGAAGAGAAAAAGAAGATCAATTCGTATCATGATCTTGACATTTGGAAACGGGGTATTAAACTGGTTAAGGAGGTTTACAGTCTCACTGCTGGATTTCCAAAATCGGAGGTTTACGGGCTTTCTTCTCAGGTTCAGCGTGCTGCCGTTTCTTTTCCTGCAAACATTGCAGAAGGCTGGGGAAGAGAGTCTTCGAAAAACTATGTTCAGTTTTTACGAAACTCCAGGGGATCGCTTTTTGAATTAGACACATTATTGATTATTGCCGGAGAATTAGAATATGTATCACTTGATCAACTAGTTGAATTCCAACTGGAGATCAATGAGTTAGGTAAAATGCTGAATTCAATTATAAAAAAGATTAACACCAGGATTTCGGAGTGATTATGCGGAGCCCATTCCCCTAATCCCTAATCCCTAATCCCTAATCACTTTCTTATGAAACTTACGCTGAAGATCTGGAGACAGGAAAACGCCAAAGCCAAGGGCCGTTTTGTCACGTATCAACTCGATAACATCTCTCCCAACTGTTCATTCCTGGAGATGCTCGACATCCTGAACGAGCAGCTGATCAACAAGAATGAGGAGCCGGTAGCTTTCGACCACGACTGTCGTGAAGGGATCTGCGGAATGTGCAGCCTTTATATTAATGGCCGTCCGCACGGACCCGATGATGCTGTTACCACCTGCCAGCTTCACATGCGCAAATTCAGCGACGGGAATACAATTGTGATCGAACCATGGCGCGCCAAGCCTTTCCCGGTGATCAAAGACCTGATCATCGACCGCACGGCATTCGACAAGATCATCCAGGAGGGAGGATACGTTTCGGCTCATACCGGAGGCACCCCCGATGCCAATGCCATCCTCATCGGCAAGGTGGAGGCTGACCTGGCGATGGATGCCGCCTCCTGCATCGGTTGCGGCGCTTGTGTAGCCGCCTGCAAGAACGCTTCAGCCATGCTGTTTGTATCGGCCAAAGTCTCCCAGTTCGCTTTGCTTCCCCAGGGAAAAGTGGAAGCCAAAGACCGGGTAAAGAAGATGGTAGCCATGATGGACGAGCTGGGCTTTGGCAACTGCACCAACACCTATGCCTGTGAAGCCGAATGCCCGAAGCTGATCTCCCGCTCCAACATCGCACGCATGAACCGGGAGTTTATCTGCGCGAAAGTATCCTAGCATCCAGCATCATTTTCTTACCTTTTCCCTGTCATGAAATTCTCCGATATCCCTGCCGATCCGGTTATCAAGCAAAAGCTGATTCAAACCATTCAGGACCAGCGTGTCAGTCATGCCCAACTCTTTTACGGTCCCGAAGGCTCCGGGAAACTGGCGCTGGCAATCGCCTATGCACAGCTGATTAATTGCCAGAGACCCCCAAACCCCCTAAAGGGGGCTTACTCTGCTTCGCAGGAAAATCCCCCCAAAGGGGGGAGCAAGTCCCCTTCAGGGGATTTAGGGGTTAACGGGGATTTAGGGGCTGACAGTTGCGGCATCTGCCCCTCCTGTGTCCAGTACCAGAAACTCGCTCATCCCGACCTGCACTTCTTCTTTCCGGTAGCCACCTCCAAAAAGGTGACCTCGAAACCCTCCAGCAAACACTACATCACCGAATGGAGAGAGTTCCTGCTGAACCACAACTACCAGGTCTCCCTCCCCGAATGGTACGACTTCATTGGCATCGAAAACAAGCAGGGGACCATCTATACCGATGATGCCGCAGAGATAAACCGGATCCTGGGGTACAAAAGCTACGAATCGGAATACAAGGTGGTGATCATCTGGATGATTGAGAAGCTCACCTATGCCGCAGCTCCCAAGATGCTGAAGATCCTGGAAGAGCCTCCCGAAAAGACACTCTTCCTGCTCATCTCCGACAACCCCGACCATGTGATCTCCACCATCCTCTCGCGCTGTTTTCCGGTTCGCATACCCCGGATCCCCGCAGCGGAGATGATGAAATACATGGAAGGCAAAGAGAAGAGCGTTGGAGAGGAGGATCAGGTCAACTTTGAGACCTTCCGGAACTGGATGCGGCTGTGCTTTTCGGGCAACGTTCCCGAGATGATCGCCTTTGCCAATGAAACAGCCAAGATCGGACGTGAGAAACAGAAGAGTCTCCTGAACTTTGGCCTCCGGGTAGCCAGCGAAGGCACCTTGCTGAACCACGGAATTGCAGCATCACTGAAACGGGAGGCAGAAGAGGCGAACTTCATCAGCCGTTTCTCCCCATACCTCACACAGGAGCGGATTCCCGCATTTTACGAACGGTTCAACAGCGCCATTTTCCACGTTGAACGAAACGCTCACGCCCCTACCCTTTTCCTTGATCTGTCGCTGAAAATTTCGACACTTTTCAAAGGATAACGTCACTCATCTCCATATCCTTTTTTTTGTACCTTTGCCTCCACGGTTGCCATCATGGAAGAAAACGAAGTAAAACAGACGAAGCCAGAGGAGAATTCATTCCTGAGCAGGGGTTGTTGCCAGCCACCCCAGCCCGGCCAGAAAAATGACCGGGTTTTCAAGCATCGTTGCGCCAAGTTCGACACCTTCGACTGGTTTGTAAACATCCCTGTCCCAACGGGACACCCTCCTTTCGACATCGTGGAGGTGAGGTTTAAAAACAGCCGGAAAGATTTTTTTCGCATCACCCCCGACTTGATTCTTCAGGTGGGAGACATGATTGCCGTTGAAGCCTCTCCCGGTCACGACATCGGCATCGTTACCATGACCGGAGATCTTGTGAAGCTTCAACTCAGATCGAAAGGCATCGATCCGGCTTCCGAGGAGATGAGGAAGGTGTACCGGAAAGCACGGATCACCGATGTGGAGAAATGGATCACTGCTGTGGATCTGGAGGTTGCAACGCTGTATAAAGCACGCCAGATTGCAGACAAGCTGGGCCTCTCCATGAAAATCAACGACGTAGAGTACCAGGGCGATCAAACGAAAGCGATCTTTTATTATACTGCAGATGACCGTGTCGACTTCAGGGAGCTGATCAAGCTGCTGGCCGATGAATTCAAGGTGCGGATCGAGATGAGGCAGATCGGTGCACGTCAGGAGGCCAGCAGGCTGGGAGGTATCGGATCGTGCGGGAGGGAACTCTGCTGTTCCACCTGGATGAACCAGTTCCATTCGGTGACAACCCAGGCCGCCCGTGTCCAGCAGCTGTCGCTCAACCCGCAGAAACTGGCGGGACAATGCAGCAAGCTGAAGTGCTGTCTCAATTACGAATACGAAGTTTACCTGGATGCCCTGAAGGATTTTCCCAACAACGAAATTGTTCTGAAGACGAAAAAAGGAGATGCCATCCATCAGAAGACCGACATCTTCAACAAGATGATGTGGTACTCTTACACCAGGGATCCTCATAACCAGATGGCGATCCCTGTCAGCAACGTACTCCGGATCATTGAAGAGAATAAAAACGGGAAAACACCACCAAACCTGGAAGACTTCTCCAACATCACCGAACAGAAAACCAATTTCGATAACGGCCTCCAGGACGAACTGAGTTACCTGGATCATTCCTAAGCAGGACAGAATGATCATGACCCGTATACGCCTTATCCATCGGATCAACTCCTTTCTCCTGACCGGACTCCTCCTGGTTCTGCTCACATCCTGCCACGATAACAGGGTGTTTGAGGAGAGCATTAAAATTGACCAGGGCACATGGGCTGCAGATAACATTCTGGGCTTTTCTGCCGTTATATCTGATACCCTGTGCGGGTATAGCATGTATATAGACGTTCGAAATGATATCAGTTATTCATACAGCAACCTCTACTTTTTCATGAAAACCGTCTTCCCGAACGGGCGGATTGCCCGGGATACGATCGAGTGCATGCTGGCCGGATATGACGGTAAGTGGCTTGGGTCGGGCAGCGGAAACGTACGGTTCAACAGGTTTCTGTTTCAGAAAGATATCCGGCTGCCTGTTTCGGGCAGTTACCGGTTTGAACTGGAACAGGCCATGCGGGTGGAGGAGCTGAAAGGAATCCTGGATATCGGGTTTCGGATCGACAAGGTCAACTAAACGAGCATTTTATCAGGCATGGGAGCGAAAAAGAAACAAAAGCTGACACCCAAAAAAGCACGGCGGTTCATCTGGGGCTTCTGGGTCACCTATTTCCTCGGACTGATCCTGGTGGCTGCCCTGTTCATCTCTATCGGATATGGCCTCTTCGGGAAGATTCCCAGCTTTACGGAACTCGAAAATCCGGAGAGCAACCAGGCTACCGAGATCTTCTCTTCCGACGGCAAGCTCCTGGGCAAGTATTATGTTGAAAACCGATCGAATATCCACTACCAGGATCTCTCTCCCAATATCGTAAATGCCCTGATTGCCACTGAGGATGCCCGTTTTGAAAGCCACTCGGGCATCGATGTGAAAGCTACGGGAAGAATGATCTTTGGCATCATGACAGGAACCGACAAGGGAGGAGGCAGCACCATCACGCAGCAGCTTGCCAAAAACCTCTTTCCCCGGAAGCCGAGGTATTCGAAGATGGAACTCGCCGTGATGAAACTCAAGGAGTGGGTGACAGCCGTGAAGCTTGAACGCAACTACTCCAAGCAGGAGATCATTGCGATGTACCTCAATACGGTCGATTTCGGCAGCATGTCGTTTGGGATCAAATCGGCCGCCAAGACCTATTTCAACAAAACTCCCGATCAGCTCAATCCCGATGAGGCTGCGCTGATGATCGGCATCCTGAAGGCTCCGACATTTTTCAGCCCGGTACGCAACCCCGACCGTGCCTGGTCTCGCCGCAACATCGTGCTGGGCCAGATGGAGAAGTACGGGTATCTCTCGGCCATAGAATATGACTCCCTGCGCCAGTTGCCGGTGGATATGTCGGGCTACAAGCTCCAGGACCACACGACCGGGCTGGCTACCTACTTCAGGGAGTACCTGCGGATGTATCTCACCGAATGGTGCAACAGTCACTCCAAGGAGGATGGCACACCATATAACCTTTACCGCGACGGACTGAAAGTCTATACTACAATCAATACCCTCCTGCAGAATTATGCCGAAGAGGCGGTTCGGGAATACCTGGGTAAAGAGCTGCAGCCCTCCTTCTTCAGCCACTGGAAAGGCCATAAAAACGCTCCCTTTGTTTTTGAAAAGCATGAAGGTGCCGAGATACAGAAGTTGATGACCTCTGCCATGCGGCGAACCGACCGCTACTACCGTCTGAAAAAAGAGGGTTACTCGGAAGAGGAGATCATTACGAACTTCCAGCAACCGGTAAATATGAAGGTCTTCTCATGGAACGGGCCTATTGATACGGTGCTCACTCCCCTGGATTCGATTCGCTATTACAAATTTTTCCTGCAGGCCGGACTAATGTCGATGGATCCCCATACCGGCTATATCCGGGCTTATGTGGGCGGCATCGACAACAAGTACTTCCAGTACGACCATGTGATCCTGAGCAAGCGGCAGGTAGGCTCTACCTTCAAGCCGTTCCTCTACACCCTGGCGATCCAGGAGGGGGAGACACCCTGTACCCGATATCCCAACGTGCAACCCGTTATTGAACTCTGGAACGGCGACAAATGGGCTCCCGAGAATTCCAGCAACGACCTGATCGGCGAAGAGGTGACCCTGAAGTGGGCGCTCGCCAACTCCAACAACTGGATCAGCGGGCAGCTGATGAAAAAATATTCGCCGCAGGATGTGATCACCATTGCACGCAAGATGGGAGTGACCAGTTACATCCCTCCTGTCTATTCCATCGCACTTGGCTCGGCCGATCTATCTCTTTATGAGATGGTTGGAGCTATGAGCACATTCCCGAACAAAGGGCAGTGGATCGAACCGATCTTCATCACCCGCATCGAGGATAAATTCGGCAACGTGCTGGAACAGTTCGTTCCCAAACAGCAGGAAGCCATCAGCGAACAAACGGCATACCTGATGGTCGAGATGCTGAAAGGGGTTGTGGAGTACGGAACCAGTGTTCGGTTGAAGTACAAATACGGCTTCACCAATGAGATCGCCGGGAAGACAGGAACAACACAAAACCAGAGCGACGGATGGTTCATGGGGATCACGCCTGACCTCGTAACCGGCATTTGGGTGGGGTGTGAGGACAGGGCTGCCCATTTCCGCACATTGACTCTTGGTCAGGGTGCCAACATGGCTCTCCCGATCTGGGCACACTACATGCAGAAGGTCTATGCCGACTCACTCAATACCGGGATTTACAAAAAACCTTTCCCCAAGCCTTCATTCGAGCTGAACGTAACCTTCAACTGCGATTCATTGCTCAGGGGCAATAACAAATCCGACAAGAATAGGTTTGATGAGTTCTAGTCGTCGGACCGCTTGATCGACTCGCGGTAGTTGACTCCCCGCGCTTTAAGTCCGGCAAGGAGGAAA
This sequence comes from Bacteroidales bacterium, assembly GCA_014860625.1. Lineage (GTDB taxonomy): Bacteria > Bacteroidota > Bacteroidia > Bacteroidales > FEN-979 > QYOJ01. The sequence continues at coordinate 11,548 of JACZJJ010000137.1, forward strand.
TTCACGCATTCCGGTTTTTTCCCGAGGAATTCAGGCACCGTGATGCCTTTGTGGGTATAGAGGCCTTTGGCGATCATCCGCAGGGCAACGGTGGCCGTATAGCCGGTGGTACGTGCCATGGAGTGGACGCGGGTTACCGGGTCGTAGGTGTCGAACAGGTCGTAAATGTACCTCATCCGCTTGTTCTCTTTCCTGCCTTCAATGATCACCTTCATGATGGTGATGTCGACCTCTCCCTCTTTCAGCTTCCATTTTGGGAAGAGGAGCTTCGCCGTTAGATCGATTGGCCTGATCTGCGAGCCGTTTACCTCAATGGCATCCTGGCTGAAAAAACCGGTTTCACGAAGCACCTTCATTTTTTCGATATGGCCGGGATAGCGCAAGGTCTTCTCCTTCATGCTGGGCGCCTTGATGTTATGGATCAGTGAGCGGAGTCCGTCGGAGTTGAAGGCTTCCAGCGTACCAATGCCATTGAAATTCATCAGCTCGGCATCGGAGAGAGCCGGTTTCACCACGATCTTTCCGTTTTCAACCAGCCGGGCAGGCCGGGTATACTCTTCAATCACGTCGATCGGAGAAAATCCAGCCTTGTACTCAAACGGCCACTCTCTCACCTGGGGAAGTCCGCCTACATAATAGGCCACCTTATCGGTTTGGTCGAGGAGGTGATCGGCATACCCGATCAGCACGTTGCACATGCCGGGCGCCACGCCGCAATCCATGATGGCCGTCACGCCTTTTTTACGGGCCAGGGCATCCAGCTCAAACGGATCTTCAATAAAAAAGGCGATATCAACCACGTTTTTGCCCGCCTCAATGATGGCTTTCAGTGTTTTGAACCCCATGAAGCCGGGAACGGCGTTGATCACCATGTCGTAGCTGCTCACCAGCCGGGTGACCTCTTCCGGAAAGCTGAGGTCCATGTGAATGGGCTTGATACGGCTCATGTCGGCCAGCTTCTGAAGGACTTCCTTGTTGTTGTCGGCAACCGTTACCTGGAAGTCTTCCTCCTTCGCCAGATCCAGTGCCATAGGGCCGCCTACAAGGCCGCCTCCCAGAATGATAATTTTCATATCTTTTTAACTTCAAAAATCTTCAGTTTTATCAGTCCCCGTTTTTGCAAGAAATAGGACCAGGACGTTGTCATAACGCCAATACCATATTTCATGCTCTGGCTGAAATTGATCGAGGATGCTTCGGGGAAATATTTGGTAGGGCAGGTCATTTCTGCTATCTCAAATCCGGCATAGAAGATCTGAGCGAGCATCTGGTTGTCGAAAATGAAATTATTTGAATTGGCCTGGTAATTGATGGTTTCAAGCACCTGACGTGAGAATGCACGGTAACCCGTATGATATTCCGAAAGTTTCTGACTCATCAGGATGTTCTGGCTCAGGGTCAGGATCCGGTTGAAGTAATACTTGTAAGCGGGCATTCCTCCTTTTTTCGCACCCCTTCCCAGAATCCTGGAACCGATGACCACGGGGTATATGTCCTGGGCAATAATGTATGCCATTGAAGGGATGAGCTTAGGGGTGTACTGGTAATCGGGATGCAGCATGATCACGATGTCGCCTCCCAGTTCAAGCGCCTTATCGTAGCAGGATTTCTGGTTACCGCCGTAACCTTTGTTGTTGTCGTGGGAAATGATATGCCTGATCCCTATCCTGCGGGCCAGATCCAACGTTTGGTCAGTGCTGCAATCGTCGACAAGGATCACCTCATCCACCAGATCGAAAGGGATCTCCGAATAGGTCTGTTCCAGCGTTTTCTCAGCGTTATATGCCGGGAGAACAACGATTATTTTCCTGTCTTTGAGCAACGAGAAGCTTTAAGAAGGCAAAAGTATCAATTTTGGTTGAATAAATATGCCTATCTGACAGAAGATCCATTTACTGCGGATGGGGTTGAATCGTGTTCATATTCAACCCATGCTATATTGACAAATCCTTCCGACCAGGTTTTAAGGATCGTGTACTTGTAATTCTTCCAGTTGGGAATGTTATCGGGTTCCCACGTATAAAATATAAGTCCGTACCGGGTCTTTTTCTGAAAATTACCTGAAACGGGCAGGGGATCCCCGCTGAGATAACCGTTTCTTTTGTCCTTCAGGGCCTGGTAAACAGGAAAGTTCGCTTCAATGGTATCATTTCTCCAGGGTTGCTTTTCGGCCCATGAGATAGCATCCTTGGTTATCTTTATGGTACTGGTATAGGACATATCTCCGAAAGGGAATCTGTACATATCCGGATATCCTTTAATTACGCCAAAGAAAGCTGCTAATGCTGTAACCAAGACAGGACCCATGAATCTGAACCTTGGAACAATTCTTTCCGTTACTTTAAAGAATGTATGAACCCCGCCCAGGATAATGAAAGGGATTCCGTAAAGAATGTAACGTGTGAGATAGTAGTTGAAGACGGCAAAGAGAAAGACAAAGAGGACGAAAAGCGAGAAAACCATTATTGCATTTGCATTAAGCGGAATTTTAAGCTGTTTTCTGAAAATGCACAATACAATACCTGCGAGAAAACTGACACCGGTCGGCCATTTTCCGAAGTTTATGAACATTTCATTCAGGATGCGTTGCCCGATAGGATATATCGTATCCCAGGTGAAGTGTATATAGCCGATATGCTCGGGAAAGAGGTACCATCCGTTCTGGATTTTCTGAACGATCAGGAAAAGGCCGAATACAAGTAACGGAACCAGGCTCAGGGAGAAAAGTTTAATACTTTTCAGGGAAAACAATTCCCTCTTGCTCAGGGCTTCTATAAAAAGCACCAGCATAGCCACAGCAGGGATCACGATCGCCGATTCCTTGGTCATGATCGCCAGGGATGAGGAGACAGCATACAGGATCCACCTATGCCTCACTATTCCCCAGACACTGAGGATGGAAAACAGGGTTAACATCATCTCCGGGAGGACAATTACCGACATGGTATAGAATGTAGGTTGGATCATTAAAAGGATGGAGGCAAAAAAGGCAGTCAGGGGATTGAATTCCTTCCGGGCAAAAAGAAAAAATACAACAACCGTCAAGACAGTAACGCTCATCGCATAAATGTGCCCGGCAAGGACAGTCTCACCAAAGAGTTTGAATACAAGTGCCGTTATGAACGTAAAAAGGAGCGGATGTCCTCTCGAAAAGAGAGGCTCCAGGCACGAGGGCAAAAGACCGATATGCCCCGTATCTTTCATCAGGAAGGCAGCAGGAACATAAACACCCATCTCATCCCATTCAAAAGGCAGGATCATTTCTCTGATCTTTAAAAGGATAAAAACAATAATCCCTAGGGTCAGCAGTATTTCGTACGGATGTTTCCTTAAGAACATCGGTACGTTAGAAAAGTAAGTGGATGAATTGGCAGAATCAATCATAGCTATTTGATGTTAACTCAAAAGGGTTTATTAAGAGAAGGTAAAAATACTATTTTTGTGGCTTATTATTAGTCCCTGATGCTTTTCACCACTCTATTGTTCATTTTTCTTTTCCTCCCATTCACACTTCTGTTTTATTTTATTGCTTCCCCGAAGTTTAAGGCTCCGATTCTCTTTCTGGCCAGTCTCATTTTTTGTGCATGGGGAGGATTTTCATATACATCGGTGCTGCTCGGCTCCATCGTGGTGAATTATGTTTCTGGTATTCTGATAGGTAGTGCAAAAGAAGAGAAAGGCCGGAAAAACTGGTTTGTTGTTGGAATTGTCGCCAACATTCTCCTGCTGGTCGTGTTCAAATACACCAACTTCCTGGTGGATAACGTCAATGTTCTCACAGGCTTGTTCATGTGGGACGAACTTGTTGTAAATGCTATCATCCTCCCAATAGGAATATCTTTTTATACCTTCAAGGCGATCAGTTACCTGATCAGTGTCAAACGCCGGGAGGTAGAAGTGCAGTCGAACATCATTCAACTAGGTCTCTATATTTCGCTTTTCCCTCAACTTATGGCCGGCCCTATTGACCGGTACCGGACGCTGGCGCCGCAGCTGGCCAACCCCTCACCCACCATCGAACTGTTTGCGTCCGGCATCCGTCGGTTTACCCTTGGCCTGGCGAAGAAACTGATCATCGCCAATTCCCTGGCATACACCACCTCTGAAATCTTCGGACAGCCTCTGATGCAGATGGAAGTCTCCCTGGCCTGGTTCGCGGCCTTCCTGTATATGCTCCAGATCTACATCGACTTTTCAGCTTATACTGATATGGCAATCGGTTTGGGAAGGATGTTCGGCTTCCGGTTTATGGAAAATTTCGACTTCCCATATATTTCCAGGTCGGTGCATGAATTCTGGCGCCGGTGGCACATCTCGCTCTCCTTCTGGCTAAGGGATTATCTCTTTCTGCCTATCGCTTACTCGACTTCACGGAAATTGGTAAAAAGAAGATATTTCAACATCAAGAGCGACTACCTGATCTACCTGCCTGCTGCCATGGTAACGTTTATCATCTGTGGTATCTGGCACGGAGCCGCCTGGTCGTTTCTGGTTTGGGGGCTCATCCATGGGCTCTTCCTCGTTTTTGAACGGATCGGGCTCTCCCGTTTCCTGAAACGAACGTACCCCGTGGTCCGGCACGGATACCTGTTGCTGTTCCTCCTCCTCTCGTGGATATTTTTCAGGTCTGCCACCCTGGAAGAAGCCTTTACCTACATCGGGGTAATGGCTGGCCTGTCGGAGCCGTCCGCGACCTCCCCCGGAATCCTGCAATTCCTTGATCTACAGCTGATACTGGCACTGATTCTGGGTGTTGGAGGATCAACTAAAATCCTTGACAACTCCATCAGGAAGCTCAGCCAGGGTTTCGGGGCGAAGCGACTGGTTGTTCGGAATGTCTCCTTTCAGATGTATGAGATCGGGTCGGTCCTTTTTGTTGTTGGTATCCTGCTCCTCTCCGTACTTTTCATCGTGTCGGAAACCAACAGATCATTCCTCTACTTCCAATTCTGATTATGGAAACGGGCAAACGGACATATGCAATTATCCTGGCAGTTCTCTTCGGCCTATTCCTCTGCTTCCCCATGTTCTATGATGCATTCGACAATTCCGAACAGGATGAAGTGAGTGAGACGGAGAACAGGAACCTGGCACCCAAGCCCTTCCTGGACATCACATACCTGGATATCTTTCCCGATCAGTATACAGCCTACTACAACGACCACTTCCCCTTCAGGCAGGAGATCATGCACTTCTTCGGGAGGAACATCCTCTGGGGGGTTTTTAACAAATCGCCTGTTCCCGACAAAGTGGCCATCGGGAAGGATGGCTGGTTGTTTCAGGCAGAGAACCAGTTGCTCTATTCAGGTCAGGATGATTTTACCGAGGAGGAGGTTGGGCTGATCTGCCTGAAGCTTCACGAAAGGGCACTGTACCTCGACAGTCTCGGCATCAGATTCTATGTGATGTTCGCCCCCATGAAATGCGAGATCTACCACGACAAGCTACCTCACTATTTTGTCCGCACACGCGGAAAAACCCGCACGGATAAAGTGATTGAGCGGCTGGTGCAGGATTCCCTGATTCACTTTATCGACCTGAAGAGAGCATTGATATCAGTATCAGACACATCGAATTTATACTATAAAACTGACCATCACTGGACTACAGCAGGTGGATATGTTGTATACAGGGAAATCATGAAGCATCTCTCAGGGGCATCTCAAGAGATCTTTACTGTCAGTGAAACCGACATTGTTCCCTATACAGACTCCTCATGGTGTGGCGGAATGGCAACGATGACCGGCCTTGTCCCTGAGTTAATTGAGATCAGTCTCCATTATGTGGTGAAACAACCCAGGGCAATCAGAGTAAAGGAGAAAAACTATGATCCCCCCTCCTGGTTTCCTTACAAGGATGAATTTGAGATAAGGACCCGGGTAGCGGATACTTCCCTCCCCAAAATTGTTATCATTCGTGATTCATTCTTTTCAACTGTCATCCCATTTCTTTCAGAAGATTACCAGCAAACTCTCTATATTTTTGATGGCTGGATGTTCGGTCCCAATTACCCGATCATCGAACAGGAGAAACCCGATATCGTGTTGCTGGAGATCTATGAACCTTTTCTTAACCACATTCTTTAGCTCAACGAACGATTCTGTCATCTACTAATTGATCCCGTCAAGCCTGAAATAAATGCTATCGGGCAGTATGATGGATTGTTCAGGGTTAAAAAGATAGATTTTCATCGTTTTCTCCTGGAGAGATTCAATCGACCCGACATTCAGCACCTCGGAGATGCGGAAATGATACCAGGTTCCGGGTTTTATTTCCGTGGTTGGCCTTCCGGGAAAAGGGATCTGATGGTACAATGCGTTCTTTCCGGAACTATCCTCTACCGAAACGATCACCCTTGGCAATTTGGCAGTGTCTGCCAGTTCTCCGGTCGTATATTGAAATTCCAGGTCATACCCCAGTTTCCAGTACGTTGTATCAAATTGTACGGGCGGAACCAGCCTGATATATAAATGGCGCTTATTGCCCAACACCAGGCCGGAGGTATCAAAGGTAAACAGCCTGACGGTGTCATACTCAATTTTCCTGAAAAGCTCGCGAAGGACAATCCGGTCATTCCTGTTCACATATTGTGTAACTGCGGTTGCCGCATGGAGGTCTTCTTTCAGTTCCTTGAGTTTCGGTTCGTCGGCAACAGGAATTGTCTCCATCCCTGGCTTGATTTTGTACAACCTGTTTTTCGAAAGATAGTAGCTGCCTTTCAGAAGATCCACCATCTCCCAGTCGTTGGTTACAAATTGTGTTGTATGTATGTTTCTGAAGGTAGTGGAGGTATCGATTCCGGCTCCCAACCAATGGACAAAGGGATGTTTTTCAAACTGATATTTATTCTGTAGCATGGCGATCAGCGAAGGGGTGATATCCTGATGGGTGGAGACCGAACTGAAATGGTGCGGACTCTTCAGCATCGGCGAGTAGATGATGAGCGGAACATGGTAACGTTCTATTGCCGAAACGGAGGAATAACCAAACTCCATAAAGAAATGATCTCCCGTGATAAAAAAGATGGTGTTGTCAAAATCCTTCCGCAGTGAGTAGGTTTTGAGAAATGTTCTCAGTGCATCATCGGTGTAAAGGATTGCAGAGAAGATCTTTCTGTTTGGATCGGTACGTTGTTTTTTTTCAGCAGGATAATCCGGTTGGCCGGTAATTTTATCGTACTGTTCCAGGTAATCACCGGCATGAGGAGGCTCATACGGATGATGAGACGACAGCGTTAGGTAGATATCAAGTCTCGGATCTTTATCCAGCGAATCAATCACCTCCAGGGAGCGGGAGAAGGTATACTCATCATGGTATCCCCATTGGAAACCGGGATAAAGCGCTCTTTTCTCCCTGAACCCGGGGCCGAAGTATGTCATCATGAAATCGGTTCCCTCCTTCCGGAAGAACTCGTTGTAGTTGGTGAAATTGTAGTCTCCTCCGTAGTACACTCCTGTGAAATATCCGTTCTCCTTTAAATAACGGATCAGCGAATAGTGAAACGGCATCCGGGCTGCATCCTCCTGAAATTCACCGTTCCCGAAAGGCAGGGAGCCAAAGATGGAAGGAAACACATGAAAGGTGCGTTCGGAGATGGAGAGAAAATTATCCCAGTAAAGGCTCTGGGTTTGCAATGAATCGAGAAATGGGGTAAAGTTCCCGTACCACGAGTCTTCCCCAACAAATGCAGAGGAGAGTGATTCAACAACGATAAAGACAAGATTAGGGGGTTTGCTCCCGAGGTTGAAATAGGGCCCCAGAACATCCGGCGCATTCTCTTTATGAACCAGGGGATAGTTTTTACTGGTAAAATCAAATTCGTTTCGGCTCTTCTGATAGTGCTCAATCTCTGCAGCAATTTCCCCGATCGATGTGGCTGGTCCATGCCGAAACAGAGAGGATAGGGATTCCTGGATAAAATAGGCGCTCTTGTTGACTTCAAAAAAGTAGGCTGATTCCTCATCACTGGCATCTGGTGAGACAGAGGGAATGAGGGCAAGAAACAGCGCAATGGCATACGTGGTAACCACTATCGCCGTGATGCGGGGTTTAACCCTGATCCTGCCTGCCAAATACTGCAGAACCAACAGCATCAGGATCAACAGGATCAATGGCATAACAGGAAGGAAACCAAGGGTGTCAGAGTTGTTTACGATCATATTGATCTCTCCGATTGAGTAGCGAAACACAACATCGTCAAGAGGAACCAGGTTGATGGAAAAATAGCGGATCAGGGCAAACTGCAGGATCGTGACAAGAGCCAGCAAGGTGATATAAAAGATCGCTCCGGCACGTTTCCGGATAAGAGAGATCAGGAGGAAAAAAGGGAAGAAGATCAAGGCAAAAACAAGTAACGCCCTGAAATCGTAAAGCAATCCCCAGGCCTCCGTTGCCAGCGCATTTTCCTGCAAAGTTGGCGCATGGGAAAGAAAAAAGAATTCCATGGCTCTCACTGTCACCATAACGGGCAGAAAGGCAATGTTTATAACCAGGAAACGGAAAATGCTGTCAGGGATTTTGTCTTTCATCCTATTCGGGCATCACAGGATCGCTGTCCCCGGTTAAACTGTCCCCGGAAACAAGTGACTGGTAATATCCTTTAATTATAAAATTTGTGCTGTCGTATTTCATTCCAACACGGTAGGGGTTCCAAAAATACAGTTTTAACAATTTTCCATTGAGAGCGTTTAGGTATGTAAAATCCACCCTCTTCCTGATCACCTGGGCGCTCCAGGGCAATGAGTCGGCCAGATTGTTGGGCGTACCGGTCAAATCATAATATTCCCAGAAATAATTCCGAAAATTTTCATCCTTAATATCTATTACCAGCTTTGGGAGCTGTGTGCTGTCAGGGGCATCCGTTTTGTACCTCAAAAAGATGTCCAGGTCGAAGTACCTGTAAGGTTTCGACAGTTCCACGGGTAAGGCAATCCCAAGGAATTCGTCCTGATTCAGGCTGTCAGGCAACTCTATCAGTTCGGCAATGGTATCTTCGTCAGCTACCAGGTTGTCTCCAAAATAAATTCTTTCAGAAACAAATGTATTGGTGAGAGCGGCCATCTCGGTGACCAGGATATGATCCTGCAGCTCCTGTTCCATTGTTTCAGTTCTGGACTCTTTGTCGACAAATTCCAGGTCCAGTCCCGGTAACAGTTTATAAAGCCTGCCACAACTCAGGAAATAGTCGTTGTGCAGGTATTCGACCAACTCTTTGTTGTTGAGAACAAAGGAGACGGCATTGGTATTCCTGAATTCCCGCGCGGTATCCAATCCTTTCCCCATCCAGTGAACCAGCGGGTCGGAGGTGAGCTGATACCTGTTCTCCAGAAGATTAAGAAGCGACGGTGCAACATCCAGGTGAGAGGAGACAGACTTAAATGCAGCAGCACGTGTAAGGAGAGGTGAGTAAATGATCAGGGGAACATGGTATTTCTCCAGGGGAGTTTTCGTTGTTTGTCCAAACTCAGGAGGTGCATGATCGCCGGTAATGATAAAAATCGTATTGCTGAAATCCGGCCTTTTTCTGTACTCCCTAAAGAAGTCTCTGAGGGCCTGATCGGTATATAGCAGGGTGGTAAAGATGCTCCTGTTTTTATCCATTTCATTCCTGCCTTGTTCTGACAAGGCCATGTTGGACACAATAGAATCGAAGGCTGCCGAATAGGATGCATAATCGGGAACGAGGAACGGAGGGTGTAGCGACAGGGTAAGATAGATATCAAGGCGGGGATTCCGGTTTAGGGAATCGATGATCTCAAACGACCTGTTAAACATGTCACCATCGGTATATCCCCAGCTGTATCCACTGTGAGCAATACTGATTTGCCGATACTTATCCGGAAACCCTTTCAGAATGTAATTGGTCCCCTCCTCATTCAGAAAAAACTCCATATTATTGAATCGGGGATCTCCGCCGTAATAGAATGAGCTGTAATATCCCTGTTTGTTTAACTGCTTGATCAGAGAGGAATGATAGGGAACATCATGCTTGGATCCGAGAAACACCTCTTTGCTGTATGGTAACGATCCCAGAAGGGCCGGGAGCACATAAAAGGTTCGTTCGGAGGTGGCGAGAAAGTTTTCCCAGTAGAGGCTGTGCACAATCAGCGAGTCGAGAAAAGGCATAAAGGGTCTCGTTTTGGGGTCCGGTCCACAAAAGTTCGGAGAGAGGGATTCCATGATCAGGATAACGATGTTCGGCTTCCGGTCGGAGAGTTTTAAAAAACCGCCCAACGGATCTTGCGCGACATTCTTATGCAACAGCGGATATTTATTCCCTGCAAATTCGAAATCCCTGTAGATCCGCCTGAAATTTCGAAGTGCCTCTTCATTCAGTGCCTCATCCGGAGAGGTGTTGTGATCAGCCTTGAACAGTAGGATTTTTTTTGTGAAATACCCCAGTTTGTTTGCCTGAAGAAAGAAGTCCACATCCCGGGCGAATGATTTCTGGCCTGGAGTAAGCCAGATCACATGAACTGTTGAAAAGCCAAGCAAAAGGAAGAACAGGCAAAGAAACGTCCAGTTAAGCTTAGCAGACCGGAACAGGTACTGGAATAATCCGATTGCTGCCACCACCACGAAAAAGGGGAAGAATGACCACAGGTTCACTCGTGTGGAATTCCTGACAATCAACAACATTTCGTCAAAATTGTAAGAGAAGAGAACCTGATCAAGCGGAATTACTGTTGTGATGAAGTACCTGACCAATGCCATGTTGATCAATGCAAGGATTGTGAGAAAGGTCAGGTAGATGACAGCTGCCAGACGCCGACTCAGCAAAGCGACAAGGAAGAAAGGAACAATCAGGATGCCTGCTGCAAACAGGAAAAGAAAGAGATCGTGAAACATCCCGGCCAACTCGTAGCTCAATGCATCTGTGGGAAGGCTGAGGTAGTGCCTTACCATGAAATACTCAATAACCCGGAGTGCTGCCACCACCGGTAAGAAGGCTAAGGTAAGCCGGGCAAAGCGTTGAAAGATATCTTTTACGTCTGGCATCATACAACTATCCGGATTATTCGATTGTCACTTCAAAGATTTCCCCGATGATGTCATTTTTGGGGAAAGGAACGTTGGCCTGGTCAAACATGGATCCTACCCACCAGCGGGTGTTGTGAAACTCCTGGGTGATGATCAGCAGCATCTGGTTATTTGGAATTGAAGTGATGGTGTTGTCAACATACCCGACAACACGCAGCTGGTCCTTCTCCGGACCGATTCGCCAGATGATCCGCTCGGGCTGCCAGTCAATCTGAAAATAGTAATAGTCGCTTCCGAACAGTTCGTCATCCAGTTCCGGCATCTTGGAGGTAATGGCCCGGTAGGTTTCGCCCCACTTGTGTTGCCAGAAAACCTGGTCGTTGTAAACGATGGGGTTGCATCCGCCACGGTAATTCACCGGATCGTTGCAGGCCATATCCCAATTGGTACAGGCTACCAGGATCTTGTCACTCATCTGCTCTACCTCTTCCGGCAGGGGGATGTTCCAGTTATCCACATTGTACTGATCGACCAACCCTTTGTTATAGGCGGGAGGGAGGATATAGCCAGGGCAGTACTCCACTGTTTTCAGGATTTCGAAATCGATCTCTGAATACCCGATATTTTTCACCCTTTCGTCGGTGTCGCCTCCATAATAGTGGGCGAAATAGCCGGAGTTGTTGCAGTCACGGCGGTAGTTCCACGGCGACTGGTCCTGGGTGATCAGCCAGATGGCATTCGTAAGACCGTTCCACAGGCCGTGTTTGTTGATCAGCTCGGTCAGCTTCGCTTTCACCGTCCACTTGCCATATGTGAGTCCGTGACGGGTGATCACTCCCACATTTTGCTTCTCCCACTTGCCGAACCCGGTTGCCGGGTTTTTGATGGTAATCTTGTGCTGTTCCGGGTCGGAGATCACTGTTTCGCAGGGGCGTTTTGTCGTGCTTGCCATCACGGCAACCAGCTCCTCTTTGCGATAGAACTGTTTGTTCCAGTTGTAATCCTGCAACGAGTAATTGTCATTCAGCACGTCGGCGACGACAGGGATATTGGCATACTTCGTTGTAGGATCGATATAGTGAACAAATTGTTCGAACGCCGCCTGTTTGTAAATCTCATCGCTGTTCCCGCAGGTTGATGTGAAATAGTTCCCATATTTATCTGCCGGATAGAACCAGGGGCTGACGTAAACTCCGGCTCCAGGATCTGGTTTTGCCACCACCTTCAGAGAAGAAGGATAGATGTTTTTCAAGGTATTGGAAAGCGTGGACCCATTCCCATAGAGGAAGTAAAAATAGGGACTGACAAACGTGCTGTCATGCATCAGGCTGATGTCCTGTATATAGGGTGGGATCCCGTTGCTGTCGACCAACTCAGGCATCGTTACAACCAGCAGGAAGCTGTAGTCTCCTGTGCGCGGGTTGCGTTTCCACCGGTCGTTCTTCCCCTCGCTGTAATAGCGTTGCTCATCCCTGGGGTTTCCCACAATCCGAAACCGGTCGGTCACCTTGTGGAACTCGCCGTCGGCAGGAATCTCCCCCGTCAGGGCAAACCTCTTTTGCATATCTTCCCAGCTTCCGTAGAAATTTTCCCAGGCAAGAGGATGCTGCCTCGTCGTATCAGATGGATCCTGTTCCGGAAACTTGTACGATTCATTCTGGTAATAGATTTTGTACGCGAACTTTCGGTTTGTTTGGGTGGTATTCTTGATATAAAACTCCATCTGGAACCTTCCGTCTTCGGTTTGCCGGAGCGAAGGGATCAGAAATCCCGATTCCCTGGGAGCCATATAATCCAGGTAAAGAATCCTCTTTCCGTCAGCATCCGCTCTCTCCATGCCCGTGGTGTCAACCCGCCAGTTGGTCATCGGGTTGAAATCGCGAATGGCAAACTGTTCCGTTGTCATAGTCTTGCTTTCAGGGTTCCGAGAACAGGAGAGGGTGATGATCAAGATGAACAGGCCTGCCCAAAAAGCAATTTGGCGGGATATGGTATGCATCGTCATGGTTTGTTAGGTGTAAAGGAATAGAGTTGAAGTGTATTTGGCAGATCCGGATTCTCTTCATACCCGTTGCAGTCGCCTCCGTGGTAATCCGGATCGCTGCAGTTCCTTGCGATCACCATCACCGATGTAACATCAGGATCGAGCCAATTGCCGGCATGGAGTCTCAGGATTTCGTAATACTTTGGGTTCTGGTCGCTGGAATAGCCTGTAAAATCGATGTTGTTCAGGATCTGAAAGGTGGAATCGTTGAAGCGGATATCTTTCATGTCAAAGCGCCAGTCGCGGTTGTACCGCAGGAACGAGATAGGCTGTCCGGGAAGGAACCTCCCCGGGATGATCAGATCTGTCATCTTCAGCGTATCGATGCCGATGGTCATGCCAAGACTCCCGCGACTGTCGCTGAACGCCTTGACGAACTTGTTGTTGCCGGGCAGAAAACGCAATAGGGTATAGCCGTCATTTCCGGTTTTAAGGTCTCTGAAACGGGTGAGCACCAGGTCGTTTTTACAGGCCGGAAGATAGGGTGCGGCTGTAGCCTTGAATTCCATCAGTGCCTTGTTCCATTCACGTATTTTGTATTCCTCTCCGGATGCCATTGTTTTCCACGTTGACGCTGAGGATCCGGAGGGTGAAAACCGAAGGATCTTCCACGACCCTTCGTTGCCGAACAGGAGGAGCTCATCGGTGCCGTTTCCGTAAAAGTTTCCGGAAGTCACCTGCAGGGCATCTGTCAAAGGAACATCTGCCAGGGTATTTCCTGGTAATTGCCACAACACCTTCATCCTGGTGTCTGCAGGTTTCCTTCCGCACAGATCCGTAGTAGCCTCAAATCCCAATAATGCCATCCCCCGGGGGCCGGCAATGAAAAGCTGATCGCCTGAGGATTGAACAAAGGAGCCTTTCTGCAGGATGCCTCCTCTTAACAACGGATAGAGGGTAGGATCACATTCGAGGAGAATCTCCGCGAACGTGCCGGTTGAATTGCAATAGTGGTAAAGAGAAGGCTTCCCTTCAGGAGAAATCACGAGCATCGATTGCAATGTACCCTTTGGGGTAATAAAATTCCCGGCAATTACCTGGTCGGCTGGCGTGATCTCTCCCTCTGTTTTCTGATCCCTTGCGATTAGAAACAGGTTGTCCCCGTTTCCGATAGGCTGTTTCTGCATCCATTGGGTTCGAAAAGGAGGAAAATTGAATTGAGCAGTATAGCCGGGCTCCCGGGTCATGTCCACCCTGGCCGAATCGCCTGGTCGCTCCCGTTGAGCACCGAAAACGTAGTACAGGTCGTCTACCAGGATCTCCGTGTCGCTGTTGTTCCAGAAATAGAGCTGGATCTGGTCATCTGAACGAAGCCTGACATCCGAGAGGTTGAAATATCCGCTCATCTTGAACCACTCCCCTGTAGGAATCAGCGGACCGGACAAACTGCAACCCTTCCAGCAAATGTTGGCTCCTACCGAGTTATTGACGGAGAAGACCAGCGAGCCGTTTACTTCGTTGGTGGTAGGGAACACATAGATCCAGGCACTTAAGGCTACTCCGTTCAGGTTCTCCAACCCAATATCGCCGGCTCGCTGTACGACATTCACAGAGAAACTGTTTTTGCCAAACACCTTCGCGGAATAGCTTCCAGAGTGGGCGATCCCCTTGTAGATGCGGCCGGGTGTTGCCTGTGTTGAGTCCATCTCAAAGTTGAAGCTCAGCGAATTTGGTACTGTATTCTGAAGGGGGTTCTTCTGGATGAAAGCCAGTTCATCGGAGGTTGGAACCTTGATGAACTTATGCCAGGGAACATACCGGATCCCGACTATAACCAGGGCTGCCATCAACACAACGGCTAGTCCGAGAAGGATAAACAATCTCTTTCTTTTCTTCATATAGGATGATTATCTGATCAGGATGAGTTTGATGGTTTGACTCTTTTGCGTGGTAGTCATCCGGATGGAATAGATCCCAGGCATGACGCGTGAACCCCCGTCGGATGTGCCGTCCCAGATTACCTGATGCATACCTGTTTCCTGGTCTGCCGTTACCAGGGTTCGAATATGTTCTCCCCGGAGGTTGAATATTTCCAGCTGCAAGGGTGTACTGCCATCCAGGTAATAACGAATAACCGTCTGCTGATCGAACGGATTGGGAAAGCAGGTTAAATTTCCTGAACTGCCATCTTCCAACTGGGTGCCCACCGGCCAGTTGACATGTAGATGAACCGGCACGATCTTGATGTTGTTGTACAGGTCACGTACCAGGAGATTGCAGAAATGTCCGCCGGATGAAACTGTTTCAGCAGAGTAGTTGACCGTAATGAAATCACTTTCACCGTTCAGAAGGTCGCCGGTATTTGTGGATAGAGAGAGCCAGTCGTTAGAGAGTCCTTCGTTGGCAACCCGTATCTCGCCTGCAGCAAAATGTCCATTGGTACCATTGTGATCACCCTCCATCACATAGACCATATACACGTCGAACGTGCTCTCTTCACCAATTGAGCCCGCGACTACCGCTACAGCGCTTTCGCCAGGCTTGATAACTCCCAGACCACCTCCACTTTCACCATGCCAGTTGACGGAGACACTATTACCTGTAGTGCCATCCCAAACCAAGTCGCCCAGTGACCCCCCGGAGAAGTTGGTGGCGTTATTTAGGGTTACATCCGCCGGAAAATCGATCCGGAGATCCTTTACATACTCGTTGTCGGGGCTGCTATTGGTAAGGGTGAGGGTCCAGCTGAACTCCTGTCCGGGCACAAAGCTGGTTTGGGAACAAACCAATGAAGAGCCTCCCAGGTTGTCGGTTTGATCCGACTTTGCATAGGTGGTATCGAATACCTGAATGGAATAGTTCAGCAATCCTCCTCCCACATTTGTTAATACAATTTCGTCCGTACCGGTCTCTCCCTGATCGAGTGTTTTGGTCAGGGAATAGGGAGTGACCTCAATCTCCGGCAAAGCTCCCTCAAAGGGAGGTAATGTGATGAAATCTATCCAGCAGCAGTCATAGAAAGCCGATACCGAATTATCCTTGTGGTATACCCACTTGAATGTGTGTGGTCCTTTGGAGACCGGATAATTCACCTCAACCCAGGGAATCGTTCCATCCCATCGGTCCATCTCCTGGCTATCAAGAAAGAATGCCAGGTAATCGAACTCGGTTCCGTTCGGATCATCTTCACAGGATACCCGCTTCCAGAAACTGATCTCTCCGTTTTCCAGGACATTGACTGTCAGTAGGATCTCCGACTCCATATCGTCAGAGATCCATCCCGATTTAATGGCATACAGACCCTCGTACGGTTCAAACTGGTCCATGTTCCAATTGGCATAACCACTGAAATACCAGGGGAACTTGAAAAAGGTCCCGGTTTCAAAATCTTCAACAATTTCGCCTGAAAGCAGCCAGATGGTGTCTGTGCCGGTAAATCCGTTGTTGGCCGAAAGCTGGGCATCCATCCGGTAGAGGTGCTCAAAGGGAGCAAGGTCTGAAGCGGTAACGGTAAACGATACCTGCTGGGCCGAATCGGGTTTCAGCAAGGGGATGGTGCCCGATCCCTGGTTCACGGTGATCAGTGGATCTCCTGAAGATAATATGGTGTGCAGGTTCTTGATTTTTGCGCCCCCATGGTTTTCAAATGCCACCAGCATTTCCGTTGTCTCTCCCGGATCGAGCCGTCCGTTATCCCCATCGGCAATACTTACCGTACCTACGACGATATCGGGGGCCAGGGCCATCAGGTTGATCGTGGTTTCAAAGTTCTGCTGGTTGGAAATCTCATGAAAGGTCAGTTCAAACGGATAGTGGTCGGGGACAATGGTGGATACGCAGAATTTGAAGGCATTGAGGAAATTCAGTGTTTGTCCGCCGGCCACTGTGCCTATCGTTTGAGTGCTGTCCATCAGTGTGATATAAGGATCTGATTCGGTAAGCCATGTAGTGACTCCGGTTATGGGTTGATTCCCAAGGTTGGTGAGACTGAAAGAGATATACGCCGTATCGCCGTATTCCACCAGGCTGTCGCCTCCCGAGTTAATGGTATAATCAATCAACAGTCCATTGGTTGTGAATGAAAGGATCTTTGTATTGGAGATCCCGTTGTTGTCGGTCACCCTGAAGTTGATCGGCTGGTTTGAATAAGCGTATTGCGGAGTTCCGCTGAAAACACCATTTTCCGACAGGTCCATCTCCACCGGATACCCACAGGCTGAGAACGTATTCTTGGTGTTGGCTGTGATGGCACCCGCGTTATTTAACTGGGAATACTGGTAGTTCTTGTTGTCGCCTCCCGACATGCCCCCCGTCCATTTAGTGTTGATGGGATAGTTCATGTTTCCGTAATAGAACTCCATCAGTCCGTTGGGGTAAAACTTCACGGCAAAATTGAGGGTAGTGGACCCCGACATGTTGTTGACAGAAGCCTTCCAGCGGATGGTAGCCGAATTGGCATCCCCGTCATACCAGATGCCGTCACCCAGGTTGTAGTACAGACGCAGGTCGGTCATAAACGGACTGATGATGGCTGTTTGGTGAAAGAGAAGGTTGGGGTCAATCAGGTAGGGATAAGTGTATGGCATGTCGTCGAAAAGGATGTAACCGTCTGCATAGATGTAGAGCGTATGAATAATCCGCTGGTAGAAAGGGAAGGGGAAATCCAGTGTTTTGATGGCATAGCCCGTATTGCTGTTGGTGGGGGTCAGTTGCTCGGCTATCACTATTGGGAAGGTTGCCGTGGCAAGGTTCTCGGGATAGTCGAGTTTTACATCCCAGAGATAGGGAGGCGTGCCGCCAGAAGCCATCAGCTGACAAGAGTAAGGCTGGTAGAGCTGAGCCGTGGGTAACGAGCCGGTAGTGATGGAAGGCTTGTTGAAGGCAGTGTTGTGGTTAACCGAAACCCGTGTATTACTGTTATTGACAAGAGTCACAGGGGTGGATGCACAGGGAATGGTTTGGGGTGAGGTTCCTGTATAGTCGATCAGTGCCATCTGAACGATCTCTCCTGAAAAGCTGTTCCCGGGATCCGTTTCCTCAACCTGCAGAAAATATTTGGCTGTCTGACCTGATGTCAGGTCGCTCAAAACAGGTGTGAGATCAAGGCCGAATTCAATGGTTTTATCCGCTTCTGAAGTCCCTCCCTGCATAAAGTAGGCGCCACCCTGGTGGTTAAAGATGGGGTACTCATATACATGATCCGGAATTGAGGATGAGAGGTTGGTTGTCATGCCAACAGTTACCTTCAGTGCGTTCCGAGAAGTATGCTTCAGGGTGATCTTCATGGTCAGTTTCGGGTCACAATTCTCTTTGACATCAATTACGTATGCTGTATGTTCCCAGATGCCGCCATAACCGATATCATCAGCAAGGGTTTTGTACATCATGTAGCAAAACCCCAGATTACACCACCCGAGTCCGGAATATCCGTTGGCAAACTTCAACCCGCCGATCTCCCAGTCGTGCATGTCAACAATCCCGTCGCCGGTGATGTCTATCGTATTTGTAAACTGACCGTCATTGTTGTAGTCGAACCGTACAGAATCGTTGTATCCGCAGATGGTCCAGGCATGGGATGGGCTTGGGCTCCAGGCTGTCTGTACATACTTTCCGGCCTCCGGAGTACCTGCAGGGAATACGGTAGGGACAGAACTATAATATTTGGCATAGAAGTTGGCAACACCGCCCACGGAAGAGCCTTCCAGATGATCCCACAGCCAGTATTTCAGCGTCTGCAAACCGGCCGGATTGTCACAGCGGATCGCTTTCACCGAATTCAGCCGGTTTTTCATTCCGTTGTAGTAAGCATCATACCCTGATATCCAGCGCTTTTCACCTCCGTAGTTCAATGAACCGCCGTAGTCGGTCACATTCATGGTGCCACAAGCCTTGACGATCTCCCAGGAATCGAAGAAACTGGCTCCCTGGTAATTGTATCCGTTGTTCAGAAAATCCCAGACAAAATGAGTTGGGTACTGGTTGTTGGCATTGTTTGCAGGAATCCCTCGTACCCTGTCGGTCTCGTAGGTGAAATTGAATGCCACCCCGGCCGACTGACCGCATTCGTAGCCTGATTGCGTGGTAATGGTCCGGAAATAGGGTTGTGTCGAATTATCAACAGAAACCGGCACAAGTGGGGCGTTGGGGCCTTTGTAGCTTTCAGGAAGCTCCAGCAGCGGGATACGCGACAGCATAAACTGTTCCTGCAGGGAGATGGCTTCAGGTTCAAGCCCCATCGATGCAGGTGTATCCTGAGAACAGGCTATCCCTGATAAAATAACCAGGAAAACAATGATACCCGATTTGCTTACTTCAATTCTCATAAACCGTGTCCTAAGGTTTGATTAGTTCATCTTATACATATATTCCGCTTCAATACGCATCATTTCCTCCAGCGAAATATTCGCCATTTTTGATTTTTTCCAGGTATCCGCCAGCCAGTTTGGTGAACTCCGGATTGCCTGCATGTAATAGACAATGGAATCCTCTTTGGATGCCGGGTCAAGCGTATTAAAATTTTGATAGACCTGATAGGCGGCCTCCCTGGCAATCATCCTTTCCAATGTAGTAAAATTTTCTTTTGCCTGTTTTACTGCAAACCTGAACCAGCCACGGTCATTTCGGATCCCATTCTCATAGGTTGAAAACCAGGAGTCAGGATTGGCAGGAAACAGTTCCGCATAAAGCTGGTCAACAGCATTCCAGAAAAAACAGTGCAGGTTGATCTCAGAGGATAGGAGCAGGATAACGTTGTACCCTTGAATTCTATCCCTCAGGTCATCATGCACAACATCATGCCCGTCAACATGGATAAAGGGATAGACCTTCCTGTTGTAATACCAGAAATCATCCCGAAGATAGCAGTTTTCTGAAAACATCTCTTTGATGCTGTTGTAGTAACTGTCTCCTATCACAAGCATCTTCAGTTCTTTATCCACCGTGTCTGATCCAAACCTGATTTCCGGGTAAGCCAACTCGGTTTCCGGCAAATCAGCGATTAAATTTAGTGTTTTTTCAATATCATTATCGGTCGAGCGCATCTTATCGGTAATCGTGACCTCCGTTACTTCGAATGCCGGAACATGAACAGAAGCCTGTTTGCTGATATACTTATTCAATGTATCAACTGCAAGTGTAGCTCCAAAAATGCTCCAATGCATGCCGTATTTGGGGAAGAGGGGGTAAGGGCTGCTCTCTTTCATCTCCATAAAATAGCTGTTCAGGTCGAGAAACGGGATTTGCATATCCGTGCATTTCTGCACCATATAATCATAATTTGACAGGGTTCTCCCCCTAACAAGGTAATGGTCAGGGATGTATTCGGGGTAAAAACTGGCTTTGCCTGGTTCGATGATCATGATAAGTTCTGTTCCCTGGTTACGAAGTTTTTCCTGCACAGCTTTCAGCTTCCGAAGTTTTTTCTCAATTGTTCGTTTTCCGATAAAATACCTGCCTGTATACTCCAGGATATACTCTTCTTCATAGAGATACCCCTTCTTTCCCCGGATAAAACCATCCGCATTCGCCACTCCGAAGAGGCAGTAATCCTGTTCGTTATAGATCCGGATCAAGGACTTTCTGAATCCCACCTGATCTTCAATCGCTTGTTCAGCCTGGGACTGAAAAGATTCGTTGAACCAATGATTCCAGGTAAGGGAATCCAACCCGGGCATCCTGGCATTCCGAAAATAACCGTAAAGAGAGGGTTCCCGTACGACAGCAAGCTCTTTCTGAAAAAAAGGCAGTGAGATCACCACCAGGATGAATGCAAGAAAACCGCTTTTCAGGCCTGTCATGAGTCCGGTTTAAACAATCAAAAGTAAGGTTTTTAAAGGAATTATATACCTTTGTTGCACGATATGTGCCATGAAACCCACAACGAAAGAGATTATTCTTGAGCTTTTGATCCCGGTGGTCTTTATCCTTTTGTTTTACGGCATTTTTACCCTGTTGCAGGATGAGGCCGTTTATCACCGTACACTTGGAAAGATCACCAAAACATACCAGCGGGTAGATTCCGAGTGGGGAATTATTGATGTCGATTCTGCATATAAAAAGATTGACGCCCAGAATCTTGTCAACTGGGATGTGGTTGGATACAACTACATCAAGGACCCTCCAGCCCAGGGGGAGATTGATGTAAGACAGGCGTACGGGTTTTTTCCCATGTTTCCATGGCTATGGCGGCTGACAGGGATCTCCGTAAAATACATTGGGGTCTTCAATTTCCTTTTATTTAGCTTCACCCTCCTAATACTGCTCCATCTTTTCCTGAGAAATCCGTTTTACAGCCCGCGCGACAGGATCCTGATCTTCATTGCCTGCCTTTCGTTCCCTTCGGTGAGTATCTTTTTGATCCCATATTCCGAAGCGTTGTTCGCCGCGGCGTTCTTCCTCGCCCTCTGGGGGCTGGCACGCAAGAACTATTGGATCTATTTTGTAT
>JACZJJ010000138.1 GCA_014860625.1 Bacteroidales bacterium
TCACTGTTCACCAATATTCCCTGGATCACAGGAGCAGCCTTCCACATCCCTTCCAGCAGGTCCTTCTTTGAGAGTTCAATTAAAAAGCGATTTGTTTTTATCATCCTAGACGGTAATTCGAATTAGTTTTGGAGAGTGTCGTTGCGAAATGCGAATGTACAAAATAACGGCCAAAAGCCCAAGTTTTTCTACCTTTACGGTTCACCAATAAACCTGTTCGATGAAAATCAATGTCTGGTTCGGCATCACTCTTCTGTTTTTGATCCTTGCCGGGTGCTCCCCGGAGAAAGAGCAATCATCCATTTCTCTGAACCAACCCTGGCAGTTTTACCCCGGCGATCACATAAGATATCCGGGAACTGAATTTAATGACACCACGAGGGCAACGATATCTCCATCCAAACCATGGGAACGACAGGGTTTCAAAAACCTTGACGGATATGCCTGGTACCGGTGCACCGTGATGATCCCTTCTTCGCTGAAGCAGCAAGGATATTTCCACGACACCCTTCAGATCTCGCTGGGGAAAATTGATGACTGCGACCAGGTATTCCTGAACGGGAAGCTGATCGGAGAGAACGGCATGACGGTTTATGATGAAAGAGATCCGGATACATCCTTTGCTGAGAGCTATGGTTTCTGGGACAAACCGAGGCACTACCTGCTCTCTGTGAATGACCCGCGAATCCGTTGGGATGAAGAAAATACCATCGCAATCAGGGTATACGATTCGGGTGGATTGGGAGGCCTTTTTGACGGCCCTTTTGAACTCTCGATGCTTGACCTGGAGGATTACATCCATTTTGATGCCGCTTCAGCCGGATTTGATTATGGTCCGGGAAACTGTTTAACGAAGAACTTTACCATCGAAAACCGCTCTTCTGCCGAAGGATTTCAGGGTGTGCTGAGCATGAACGTCTTCAATACACGCAACAGGAGTTGTCTCTTCAGAAAAGACACGTTGGTGCTGTTGGAACCGGGTTCCCTCAACACCTTCTCTTTCACCATTGACAACATCCCGACGTCACCGGTATCGGCAGAAGTGTCATTTACCGAAGGAGCATCCGGCATCCCGATATCCGGCATCCTTGATCTTCCTTATATCCTGACACCACAGGTTTCGGTTTATCCCAGGATCAACGGTGCACGGGTTTTTGGCGTAAGACCTGGTTCGCCATTCCTGTTTAAGGTTCCTGCCACCGGAAAAGCTCCCCTCTCCTATTTTGCAGAAAACCTGCCGGAAGGGTTGAACCTCCATGCATCAACCGGAATTATTTCCGGCCAGGTCAATGAACCCGGCTCCTATTTCTGTTCTTTAATCGTTGAAAACAGTGTAGGAACGGCAAAGGAACCATTCAGAATTGAAGTGGGTGATCTCATCTCACTAACGCCACCTCTGGGATGGAACAGCTGGAACTGCTGGGGGTTGAGTGTGAGTGACGAAAAAGTCAGGTCCTCTGCTCTGGCTATGAAAGAGAGCGGGCTGATCGATCATGGCTGGAGCTATATCAATATCGATGATGGATGGGAGGCCACCCATGTGGACGGCAAAATTGCAACGAATGAAAAGTTCCCCGATATGCATGCGCTGTGCGATTATGTTCATTCACTTGGGCTGAAGATCGGAATCTATTCTTCACCCGGGCCTACCACATGTGGAGGGTATGAAGGGAGCTATGGCTTTGAACAGGCTGATGCCGACTCCTATGCTTCCTGGGGTATGGACTACCTGAAATACGACTGGTGCTCCTATTTCAGGATTGCACCGACACCCAACCAGGAGGAACTCGAACATCCTTATCGGATCATGGAGAAAGCCCTTCTATCAACCGGTCGCGACATCCATTACAGCCTTTGCCAGTACGGTATGGGCAAGGTGTGGAAGTGGGGTGCCAGTGTTGGAGGAAACTCCTGGAGGACAACAGGAGACATCACTGATACCTGGGAAAGCCTGTCAGGAATCGGATTCAGTCAGGGCGCCTGTTCTCAGTATGCCAATCCGGGACACTGGAATGACCCCGACATGCTGGTCCTGGGATGGGTCGGATGGGGTCCGAATCTCCATTATACACAACTTACCCCGAACGAGCAATACACTCACATCACACTGTGGAGCATGCTGGCCTCCCCGCTTCTTCTTGGGAACGACCTGAGTCAGCTTGATCCATTTACCATGAATCTGCTGACCAACGATGAAGTCCTTGCAGTCAATCAGGATCCGTTGGGGATACAAGCAATTCCGGTGGTTCAGAATGATTTTTATCAGATATGGACCAAGGGGATGGAAGATGGAAGTTCCGTTCTCGGCTTGTTCAATCTAACAGAACAATCACTGAATCTGGGAGTAAATCTGCAAGAGTTGGGCTTTGGTGAACGATATGGGATACGCGATCTCTGGCAGCAACGGGAACTGGGGAAGGTTGAACGTTATTTTGAGATAAGGATCGAGCCTCACGGCGCCAGGATGATTCATCTGAAAAAAGATATGAAAGATTTTGTTAAACAATAACTTCATTCATATATTAATTCGTTATTTTTGTGAAATTATTAACAGATCAAGAAATTAATCACACTTTTCTCAACCGGACTCAGGGTTTTAAGTAACTTTGCTAATCCGGAATAATAAAAAATCTAACAGCCATGGCAAAGATTACAAAAGAAGATGCACTCAAGTATCATGAAAAAGGGCGCCCAGGAAAAATCGAAGTAATTCCAACAAAACCACACAGGACACAACGGGATTTATCCCTCGCATATTCACCTGGAGTTGCTTTTCCTTGCCTGGAGATTGAAAAAAATCCGGACGATATTTACCGATACACGTCAAAAGGAAATTTGGTGGCAGTAATCTCCAATGGAACTGCTGTTCTTGGATTGGGAAACATTGGCGCGGATGCCGGCAAACCGGTAATGGAAGGGAAAGGATTGCTGTTTAAAATATTTGCAGACATTGATGTTTTCGACATTGAAGTTGAGACCAGGGAGGTCGATAAATTTGTTGAAACGGTAAAACAGATCGCTGTCACCTTTGGGGGGATTAATCTCGAGGATATCAAAGCTCCTGAATGTTTTGAGATAGAAGAGATCTTAAAAAGGGAGCTGCAGATTCCGATCATGCACGACGACCAGCACGGTACGGCAATTATTTCAGCTGCAGGCTGGATCAACGCGATTGAAATCGCCGGAAAGAAGAAAGAAGAAGTGAGAATTGTCGTTAACGGGGCTGGTGCCTCTGCCATTGCCTGTACCAAACTTCTTGTCTCTATTGGTGCCCGCAAAGAGAATATTGTCATGCTCGACACCAAAGGGGTGTTGCGTAGAGACAGGACAGACATGAACAAATACAAACAACTTTTTGCCACCGACAGGGATATACATACACTGGAAGAGGCGATGAAAGGGGCTGATGTATTCCTCGGCCTCTCCTCCAAGGATGTCTTATCCCAGGACATGGTACGTTCCATGGCTGATAATCCCGTCGTTTTCGCGATGGCCAATCCTGATCCCGAAATCACCTATGAAGCAGCGATGGAGGCCCGTCCCGATGTTCTGATGGCAACAGGTCGTTCCGATTACCCGAACCAGGTAAATAATGTACTTGGGTTTCCCTTTATTTTCAGGGGAGCATTGGATGTGCGAGCTACTTGCATCAACGAAGAGATGAAAATTGCCGCTGTTTATGCCCTCGCAAAACTGGCAAAGGAAGATGTTCCTGAAAATGTCAGTGAAGCCTATAATGTAAAAAATCTGGTCTACGGTCGTGAATATTTCATCCCTAAACCTTTGGATATCCGATTGATCACAACCATTGCTCCTGCCGTTGCCAAAGCTGCCATGGATTCGGGAGTGGCACGAAAGCCAATTACCGACTGGGATGCCTATAAATCAGAACTGAGCCGCCGCCTGGGACTGGAGAACCAGCTCCTGCGAGGCATCACATTGAAAGCCAAACTGGATCCAAAACGGATTGTCTATCCTGAAGGCGCCAATCTGAAAATCCTGAAAGCAGCCAACGAAGTCTATCACGAGGGAATCGCTATACCAATCCTGCTTGGAGATGAGGAACAGATCCGTCAGATTCTTTCTGAGAACCACCTGGACCTCAACGGTGTTACGATTATTGACCCAAGGGGAAAAGAAGAAGAAGAACGCAGAAACCGGTTTGCTGAATTAATCTGGCAAAAGCGGCAGAGAAAAGGAATTACGAAAGATGAGGCGTATGAATTAACGTTCGACAGGAATTACTTCGGCATCATGATGGTGGAAACCGGCGAAGCCGACACGATGGTATCGGGTATTACGAGTGAATATGGTGCTGTGATGGGACCTGCCCTTCAACTTATCGGACCAAGATCGGATCTGAACAGGGTATCCGGCATGTACATTCTCATCACGAAAAAAGGACCCTATTTCTTTGCAGATACAACTGTCAACCTCGATCCGGACTGGAAAACCCTTGCCGATACGGCTTTGCTGACTGCCGAAACCATTCGCAGATTCAACATCGAGCCAGTGATTGCGATGGTCTCCTTTTCAAACTTTGGTTCGGTCAAAGCATCGGAACACACACAGGGGCCGGTAAGGGTGCGACAAGCTACAAAATACCTGCATGAAAATTTCCCGGACCTGCTGGTCGACGGAGAGATGCAGGCAAATTTTGCACTGAACAGGGAGTTGCGTAAGTCAAAATTTCCGTTCTCCAAAATTGCCGACCACGATGCGAATGTGTTGATCTTCTCAAACCTGAGCTCCGGAAATGCAGCCTATAAGATCATGCAGGAGATTGGGGGCACTGATGCCATTGGTCCGATTCTCATGGGAATGAACAAGCCGATTCATGTGGTACCACTGGAATGCAGTGTACGCGAAGTGGTTCATATCACTACAATTGCGGTAGTTGATGCGCAGCATGCGACCCGGGAAGCATGAAAATAGTTAAATAATTTCCTATTTATCAAATAAGTTGTACCTTCGCATGGTTAATCATTCTAATTTAATATAATTATGTCAACAGGTAAAGTAAAATTTTTCAATGAGAGAAAAGGTTTCGGTTTCATCATTGATGACGAAAGTCAAAAGGACCTCTTTGTTCACGTAAGCGGTATCATTGACAAGATTCAGGAAAACGACGATGTTGTGTTTGATATTACTGAAGACCAACGTGGTAAAAAAGCAATCAATGTAAAAAAAGCATAATTTTATTACACTTGATGCAAAAAAAGGCGACCCGAGGGTCGCCTTTTTTTTGTAGAGACGACCCATGGGTCGTCTCTACAAAACGGTCGTTATTTAGCCAGCATAACCGGCATAACCAGCATCAGGATATCTTCCTCTTTGTTCTCGTTATTGACAGGGAGGAGTATGCCTGCCCGGTTGGAAGCCGACATTTCAATCATCACTTCGTCGGTTTCAGCATTGTTCAGCATCTCAACCATAAACTTGGAATTGAACCCTATTTCCATATCATCGCCTTCATATGCGCAGGTTAAGCGCTCTTTGGCTTCATTGGAAAAATCGATATCCTCTGCAGAGAGTACCAGCTCTTTTCCCGAGATCTTGAACCGGATCTGGTGTGTCGACTGGTTGGCAAAGATGGAAACCCTGCGAATTGATGTCAGCAGAGACATCCTGTCAATCGTAAGCTTATTGGGATTATTTGTGGGAATTACAGCCTCATAATTAGGATATTTGCCATCAATCAGGCGGCAAACCAGTTCAATGTTGCTGAAGGAGAAAAAGGCATTGGACTTATTGTATTCCAGTTTAACGGGAACATCTTGAGTGCTTAGAATGTTCTTTAAAAGGTTGAGCGGCTTCTTGGGCAAGATAAAATTGGCCGAATCGCTCGACTTGGCATCTGAACGCTTGTATTTTACCAGCTTGTGCGCATCGGTTGCGACGAATGTAATATCATCCGGGGAGAGTTCGCAGAATACACCAGAAAGCACCAATCTCAACTCGTCATTCCCGGTAGCAAACAGTGTTTTGTTGATGGCCTGTGCCAGCAGGTCGGAAGGCAATTCAATTGAAGTTGTTTCGTCGAGAGGCGGAGTTCTTGGATACTCGTCACTTTTGTGTCCCGAAAGCTTGTATTTTCCTTCGCCTGCAGAGATCTCAATCAATTGGTTTGCATCGCTGATGGAGAAAGAGAGAGGTATGTCAGGGAATGTCTTCAGGGTATCCACAAGGATCTTAGCCGGAATCGCAACGCTTCCAGACTCTTCAGCCCGGTCGGGCTTCATAGTGACGCTCATGGTCGTCTCGAGGTCTGAGGAGGTCACTTTCAGTCCATCCTCTTTCAGTTCAAATAAAAAGTCGTCAAGAATAGGCAAGGTGTTGTTGCTATTGATCACACCGATAATAGCCTGCAAATTCTTTAGCAGCAAGGAGCTCGAGATGATAAACTTCATAATGTCAAAGTTTTAAAATTTGGTCAAATATACAATAATCCGTTTTGATAAACAACTGATTCAACTGGTTGGTTATTATCGTTTCTTAACTTTTTTTTCGCCGGAAAATGAATCTGTTTTCCTCTCCTTTCAACAGCCTTTTGATATTTTTCATGTGTGTCAGGGGAATAAACACTGCCACGAATACAGCCAACCCGAGCAAAGCTAAATTGTGCTCCCCTGCGATAAAATAGACCACAAAAGGGAAGGAAACCGCTCCGAGAATAGATGACAGGGATACATATCTTGTCAGAGCAAGAGTAAGGATGAAAATGCCAAGAACCACCAGTAAAGAAATGGGATAGAGAGCCAGTCCGACACCAGCCAGCGTGCCTACTCCCTTGCCTCCCCTGAAACCGGCGAAAAGGGGAAATATATGACCGAGTACAGCAGCCACGGCACATCCGATCTCCACATAGGTTAAATTGCTGACTGTGATATCTGGAAAGGAGATCCATACCGCAAGCTGAACTGCCAGCCATCCTTTGAACACATCAAACAGCAGCACCGGAATTCCTGCCGTATAGCCAAGAACACGGATGGTATTTGTAGCACCTGCATTCCCACTGCCGTGTTCTCTGACATCCTTTCCATAAAATCCTTTGCTAACCCAAACTGCTGTAGGGATAGAACCTATCAGGTAGGCAATCAGAATCAACCCGAAAATTTCAATCCACATCATGCTTCGTTTCTTGTTTCTTGTTTCTTGTTTCTTGTTTCTTCCCTCTTCCCTCTTCCCTCTTCCCTCTTCCCTCTTCCCTCGTCTCTCACTCCTCCTCCTCCCCAACCTCAAGCTTCCTGAGGAACTCACGCTTTTTGCGTTCTGTAGACAGGGTATATCGGTAACCACGCCAAAGTTTGCCGATTCGCTTGTTTTCGCCTTTGTTCAATTGTGCTTCCCTGATGATATCGTTCAGATTTAAATCGGAGGAGAGAAACTGCATGACATTATTGCGGTAGTTAAAGAAGTACCAATCGCTTGGAGAGATCTCCAGATATATTGTAAACTCGTCACCATTTCTTTTTTTTGTCATTTCTATCTTCCCGTTAAGATAACGGTTCACCATACCATCCTGAATAGAGCCAATACCAATGGCACCATCTGATACAAACGAACGTGTCAATGTATCAAAGCTCATCTTCACATCGGCAATAATCATTGTCTTTGTCAGCTCCTCAGGGAATTTCCTGAACCTCCCTACAGTTTCGAGTTCTGATTTCAGTTTCTCTCTCTCTTTGTCTGGTATCAATTCATTAAAAACAAAATTAAATGGAGATTTGAACAGTTGGATCCCCGAAAGGTTGGTAGATGTCATCTGTGTTCTGATACGCTCCGCAACTTTCTCCTCAAATGGAAAATTAAGGATCAAAGAGATCCGGAGGGAAGCAGAATCCGGAAGAACATAATAATCCATTGTTCCATAGCTCTCCATCTGCAACGGGCCCGAAGTTAGCCCAAGGTTGATCTTCCCCTCCGAACGCATCATGCAATTGTATGTGTTGAGAGAAACTTTTGGCCCGATGGAAGTCAGATTACCATTGGTATCAGGCATTCCAGCCTGGAAGGTAGAGATTGGAATCTGGTATTGCAAGATCCCTGAAGTGGAGATCATAATCGTATCGCTGAAACTCCTCCGCGGAGTAAAAAATGCTGGATAGATAATGTTTCTCTCATTTGAATAGGCCATGCCCAGCAATACCTTCTCAGAATTCTGGTTCTGGATAGGATATGAAACCGGTAGTTTTATATAGTCTGGATTGACTCTTGAAGAGAATTTCACCCAGTTGGTTCCCAGGTTTTGACACTCAACCGTAGGCTTGAAAGAGCCTGAAAAGGTCATAGCTTTTACGGGTGCATCCAGTCTAACGTTCCCTATAAAAGCAAATTCTGGACTAAGCATGAAGTCGGTGGATTCAGAGATCGTTGCCGTTCCCACTGTATTTCCAGCAGTATCAACAGATATTTTATCGAAGAATATCTCCTGATGGCTTCCAGTCCTGTCAACGTAATCATAGGTTCCCGAACCGCTATATCGCTTTCTCCCAAGTATGTTTACTGAAGCGTCGTAGAAATTATGCTCCCTTGACCTAGTATTAGCAATGATATTAGCATTTGTAAGCTGGCTCATTACAGCATTCTTCAGGATTTCAACTTTCCCGCTGTCGGGGTAAATTGCCGCATCCGCAACCTTTATGATCTTAACCTCTTCGGCATTGATTATATTCGTTCTGATATTGTAACGCGCCCTGAGAGCAAAGAACCGCAGGGAATCCTGTTTTGGATGAACCGACATGAATTCGGTTCCAGTATAGCCCACATCGATCAACTGCGCGAGGCTAAGGTTATCAGGAATCGCATAGCGTTGGTTCTCTTCATTTGTCAAAACGATCTCTTCATTATCGATCATCCAGTCGAAACGGTCCATGGAACAAATATATTTGTTGATCGGAAATTCCATTCTTGAGAGTCCAAGGTTGGACCGGAACTCTCCCCTTCGTTCTTCAAAATCGAAATGAGCACGATAATTCTGTGTCGAAATCGCCAGCGTATTAAGATCATACGATTTTATCCTGAAGTCGGCAATCAGCGCATCAAAAGTATGTTGCTGAAAACTGAATCCCTTTGAATCCATCTCGGCATCTTCGATTTTCATTGTTCCCGAACCGTTTAGTCCGCCAGGAGTAAAGCCAAGGGTTCCTTCAAAAAGCGATTGGTTGTTATACATTGCCATATCCCTGACAGTAGAGGTGATGCTCATGGAGTCCTGATAAGGAAGCCAGAACTCCTTCACGCTGTCGGCGTTCACCGATGGGTATTCAACAACTGCAATCTGTTCTGTAGCCTGGAACCCACGGGCAAGAGCTTGCATACTGTCGGGAAAAAAGAGAAAGTGATCAGATACTGAAGTGGAATTAAGGTAATAAAGCTGCCCGTCAGCCTGCAACCCCTGGTTGCTGAGATCTACTTTTGAAACAAATGTCCCCTTTCCTCCGTAGGCCGGATATCCGTTGGCATCTGTATATTTTTCAAAGCCGAGGGAGAAGTCTGGTCGAACTTTAAGTGGTTCAGGGATGTCAGGGAATATTCCAGCCGATATTAGTTGTCCATCAAATTTCAGGCTGTCGGTATCGATGTAATCAAGGCTTTTCAAGGTAAAGGGGAGTACTTCAAAATAGAATCGTTCCTTATCATACACTCCGTTGTAAATATATGGCTTTTCCCAGTTGACTGTTGCTGTATCCTGATTCGTGAATATCGGGTATTCAGGAGAATGCTTTATTCCTGCTTTGTTCTCTGGATCATCAATTAAAAGGAATCCACTCAGGTCGTTGAGAGCAGTCTGGACTTTCTTCATAGGAAAGCGCCCTGTCCTGGGATCAATCTTGCGACTGATCACATAGAATTCCAAGGTATCGATTTCAGGCAAATTAAGTCTGAATTTGTCGTAATCAAACGAGCAACTGTCGGCATAGAAATCAAAAAGACCAGCTTCAACCTTACCTGTAAATTGAAAGTTGCGATTCTCCTTAAGGACCAGCTCCTGGTTTCGGGGCTCAACGTAGACATGCTGAGAGTCTGACAGGAAGACACCAGGAATTCCTTGGATTTTCAAGTCAAAGTTTTCGAGATTCAGTGTAGCGTTGCTCTTTCCTTCAACCTCCGAATTAAATACTATTTCGTCGTAGTCGGTCTTCTCATTTTTGGCATTTACATAATGGATCAATTTGTCCTTGACAACCGCTTTTTTATCATCCTGATCATAGATTAAGAACCCTTTGGTACTAAGCAGAAGCAACTGTGATTCAACCTGCGTCGGAGGCATCCTCCAGAATGTCACCAACTCCCCCAGTTCAAACTCTCGTGAGTTTCGCCTTTCGATGAACGTTTTGATGATCTGAAGAGGATTTAGCTCATCGATCCCCTGAAGCATTTCGTAACGCCGGAGTGAAAAGTAATTACTGGATTCGAAGGTTGCTTTACTTTTGGTTCCGGGACCACGCATAGCCTCAAAATTGATCTTGGGCTCATTGGTAATCCAGAACAGCGCTTCACAATATATTTCGATTTTATGATACGTATCAAACCACGGACTGATCATTGCAATCCGTTCATCCTTGTTAAGGGAGAGTTCCTTTGACTCATCCAGATATTTAAACACCAGACCTGGATGATAAATGGAGTCAGGGTCATGATGAATCGTGACAGATGCATTGCTGGAGTTGATCCTGTCCGGACGGATAATGAACGTTTTTGCCCGTGCGGTAACAAACTCCTGGTCATCCCGTTTAAATACCAACTCTGCATCCTGGTCATTCATCCCGAATCCTACCACTTTTCTTCCCTCCATGGAGAATCCGCCGGTATAATCAATATTCTTAAAGATATTCTGGATGCCAATCAGTCCTTCATATGAATAAAACCGTGGATAGGAGGCTTTCTCCTCATCCACATCGCCTTGTATCTTATCAATGATATGACCGGAGAGAGATGAGGGGAGATACTCCTTGTTGAAAAATTCGACCGAATCGGCCTCATATTTTGAGAATCGCATCTGGATCTCATAGTCGTTCAGGTTAACAAACACGTTATCGGGATCAAGGCCGGCCCGTTGCCAGTCAATCCGTCCGCCATGACCTGTCCATCTTGTATCCAGGGGATAATAAAAACCCTGGGTGTGGAAGATGGTTAAGCTGTCGCGATTGGAATAGCAAATGATATCCGTAGGGCGAACCTCCAGCCTCGGGACGGAATCATTCAGAAACCTGTAATCCGGGGTCACCATCCTCCATTCTGCTGATGCCGACTTGTAGAGCATGTCCTCCTCAAACAGATGGATGCTGAAATCCATGAACCCCACAAGATGCCGGGTATACTTCTCTTCCGCCAGTGATTCCAGCACCGCTGACCAGTCATAGAAAAGCGGATCGGAGAGGTTCTTTTCACAGGTCAGGTTCAACGCAACCAAATAGTTGTAAAAGTCAGGAAAAGCCCGCATCCGTTTCTTCAGCATCTTGTTACATACCGAATAGATCAATTGTTTCTTCACCGGATTAAAGTGTTCAGACTCCCAATGAACCTTAAAGGGTTCCCAGGCGCTTTCAACGATTTTCCGATCATTTTTACTGAGTTGCGAGAAGAGGCCATCCAGTTCACCGACAAACTTCACAGAATCACTGGAAAAGTTCTTCAGCGGTTGTGCATTCAACACAAGGGCAATGCCCGTAAGGAATATGACAGAAACAAGTCGAACTCTTGTAAATCTCTTCATCGGTGAAATTTGGCTACAATCCAGTTGTTCTTCATCCGGGTGCCGGATAAGCTGAGCCCTTGCTCTTTGGCACATGCATCAATAGCAGGCAGGTCTTCTGAATAAAAGCCACTCAGAAACATCCTGCCTCCTGCCCTCAATGAAGCTGCGTATGAGGGAATCTGCTCAATCAACGTATTCCGGTTGATATTCGCGAGTATTACATCAAAGGGGTCTCCTGCAACAGCTGGATCATCTCCTAATTTAACGTCAACATTCCCTGTATTATTCTTCATCACGTTCTCCATTGAATTTTCAACGGCCCGTTCATCAAAATCAACCGCCAGAATCCGTTTGGCTCCCATTTTCGAAGCGAGAATGGCTAGAATTCCAGTACCGCAACCCATATCTAGGATTGCCTGATCCGTCACATCTTCCTCGAGTAACGCTTCGATCATCAGCGAGGTGGTCTCATGGTGAGCAGTGCCGAAAGACATCTTTGGTTCGATGATGATGTCAATGACCGATACCGGATGCCGGATGTCGGATGCCGGATGAAATGGTGCGCGGATATAGCAGCGATCCGCGATAAGGACAGGCTCGTACGAACTCTCCCAGATGGCGTTCCAGTTCTTATCCGGCATTCTGGTAATACTCCAGAAAAGATCTTTCAAGTCGGGATATTTCTGCACGATCTGATGAACGGCCATTTCATTAAAATCTGATTCAGGGATATAGGCCAGCAGCAACCCCTCTTCTTCGGTGAAACTGTTGAATCCCGTTTCCGCTAACTCGGCAATCAGAATATCCGACCACCCTTCAGGAACAGGTTGAAATGCGAGTTCTAGAAATAGGGATGAAGGTTGATGATTATTCATGAATATCTTTCTGGTTATTCATGCAAAGGTAAGGAAAGAAAGAATTTTTAAGGTATCTTTGAGTATGGAAACAATGAAGATTCTAGCTTATCAGATCAGCGAACAGATTGATTTGAAAAAGTTTGTTCTTTCCCGCTACGGGGAAACCATTCTAAACGACACAAACGACTACTTCTACAAGAATGAGAAGGATCAGTACCTGTATGTGTTCAAATACGGTGTTGCCTGTTTCCTGGGGTATCAGGAATCGGAAATAGAACGGCTCATTGAAGAGATCAATCGCTTCAGCACGAAAGAGGTTGAGAGAGAAATTCAGGAGGAATACCATATACGGGTCAAACCAGATGCGTTTGAAGTCGGATTCCACCAAATCACCATCGGGGAAGCGGATCCGGCTTCGTTTAAGCTGATCATGCTCAATATCTCACAATCCGTTGCACTGAACCACTATTTCAATCAAACGGCGAAGTTGCTTGAAGACATTCAGAATTATACGTTACAGCTTGAAAAATACGGAAAGTTTAAAATCAGCTGGCGAAAACTGAAGATGTTTATCGGACGGGCCCTGAATATTAAAAACAGGATATCAGATAATCTCTTCATATTCGACGTGCCACAGATTGCCTGGGACAATGAATACCTGCACCAGATTGATCAGGGGATGAAGAAGGAATTTAACCTCCAGGGCAGAACCAGGAATATTCAGGATGACATTACGATCATTACCGACAACCTTGAATTATTCACCAATATAACACTTCACAGAAAAGATGCATTCCTTGAATGGATTATCATCCTGCTCATCCTGATTGAAGTGCTCAACCTTCTTTTCGAGAAATTACTGTAGGTATAAGCTGAAAACAGGATCCGGAGAAAAATCAGGAGCAATTGATCGCTGATGATACAATCTCAACAAATTCCTCCGCTTTCAGGGATGCGCCACCAATCAGGCCACCATCCACATCGGCCTGTGAAAAAAGTTCAAATGCATTGGCAGCGTTGCAACTCCCGCCGTATAGAATCAGCGTATCCTGAGCAACCATCTCGCCATATTTTGAAGTGATCAGCTGACGGATAAAGGCATGCATCTCCTGTGCCTGCGCCGGAGTTGCCGTAACTCCTGTACCTATAGCCCATACCGGCTCATAGGCGATCACAACATTCCGGAAGGCTTTCTCCTCCAGATGGTAAAGGGCCTTCTCAATTTGGCTCTTCACAACCTTGAAATGGTTTCCGGCTTCCCGTTCAGGAAGAAGCTCTCCACAACAAAAAATGGGTGCAATGGCAGATCTCAGCGCTGAGTTGACTTTCAGTGCCAGAACTTCATCTGATTCGGCAAAGAATTTCCTTCGCTCAGAATGACCAACGATACAGTACTCCACCTCCATGGAGCTCAACATGGGAGCAGAAATTTCTCCGGTATAGGCGCCGAATTCATGCTCGTTGATGTTCTGAGCTCCAACGGCAACATGTGTTTCATCCGTAAGATCGAGAACCATCTCAAGGTATGGAGAGGGTGGACAAAGAATTACTTCAACATTGGCCGTATTCAGTTTCTCGACGGCTTCGGTGATTTTTGCAGTGAGGTCCTCCGCTTCCTGGAATGTTTTGTTCATCTTCCAGTTGCCGGCAACAAGCTTGGTACGCATAGTAATTGGGGTTTAGTGATGTATGCAAAGATAGAGAATTTGCAGCTCATAGCCATCATTGCACTCTGACCCGGGGATCCAACAACCCGTAAACGATATCCACCAGAATGTTGATCACAATCAGCACAACAGAGATAAAGAGGACAGCTCCCATGATAACAGGGAAGTCATATTTATCAAGGGCGTTCACAATGACCACGCCAATTCCTTTCCAGTCAAAAACATATTCAACGAACACAGCACCTGCAAGCAGGGAAGCCAGCCAGCCAGAGATGGCGGTCACTACAGGGTTCAGGGCATTTTTCAGTGCATGCTTGAAGACGATGCTGAAGTTACTTAATCCCTTGGCACGGGCTGTACGGATATAATCCTGTGACAATACTTCGAGCATCGAGTTCCGGGTCAGCTCCACAACAATAGCCAGAGGCCTGATACCCAAAGTCAGAGCCGGGAGTATCAGGTTCTTCAGGTCGAGGTATTCGCCCCTGCCTAAGTCATCCACCGAATAGAGGCTGCCAACCATATTCAGGTGAGTGATATCGACCAATACGAACGCAAAGATCCAGGCATTGAGAATCGCAGCGAAAAAGGAGGGTACAGACATACCAAGTACTGAAAACACCAGGGCGGTCCGATCTGTAAAGCTGTTCTTCTTCAGGGCACAGAGAATCCCAATGGCAATCCCTGCAAGGATGGCAAATGCCATCGAAACGACAGCCAGAAGGAGGGTGTTTACCAGGGCTTCCGACAGAATATCGGTCACGTTTCGTTTAGATTGATACGACCTCCTCAGGTAGGGTTTCTTGAGAACCAGCGCCTGACTTCCAAGAGGTAGCAGCACAACGGATGAAGTGTATTTTTGCCTGTCGAGGAAAAAATAGCTTGAAGAATCAGACTGGTTATGGATGGAAACGGGTGAGAGATCATTCAGATAACCCAAAAACTGGATTGGTTTGGACCGGTTGAGACCCAGGTCTTTGTTGATGGCTTCAACAGAAGCGAGATCTGCCCGCTGCCCCAGCATCATCCTGGCCGGATCTCCGGGAAGTATGTTGAACAGGAAAAAGATAATCAGGATGACCCCAAGCAAGACAAGGAGACCGTAGAGGAGACGCTTTAAAATAAATCGTAGCATTGATATTCAAAACTGGATTCTGGATGCTGGATACTGGATACTGGATACTGGATAAGTTTATGGGTATCCGGCATCTAAAATCTAGCATCTAGTATCCAGCATCCAGTATCTAGTTTAAATATTTTTCTTTAACCCTTTCCCACTCCGGGAGGTCGTTGTAGTGCCACTTTTTAATAACGACCCCTTCCTTCAAAAGAATCAGACCTGGATTTGATCGGATCATACTTTTCAGCACCACATCGTCGGAATTGTAGAACTCGAAATCAATGCCCGTTTCAGCGTTGTATACCTTGATCTCTTCCGGAAGAGTTCCGGTGAGACCAATGAATGAGTATCCTGCTTCGGAGGCATCTTCTGAAAGGAGATTTAGCCGTTGCATCGCTTCTACGTTTGCCTGGTCCAGGTTGTATGCTACAGCAATAAAATGGTAGTCCGGGATATTCAGAATGCTCTGCGCCAGGTCGTTCCCCAAGGTGTCTTCGATCATCAGCGTCATGGCATCCTGGTTCGGATCTACTACACGCTGACTGACAAAAATCCAGTCGGCCAGCCAGGTTGAGTCGTTCCAGGGATAATTGGGATTCAGAAATTCCTCTTTTTCACCGGTATACCTGTTCTTGTACGTGACAAAAAACTCCATCGGTTTGTCATTGAGTTTATTGATCTGAGTTCCTGTTTTCCAATCCCTGAAGTCGATAATTGGCAGATGCCAGAGACAATACAGCGTGAGTCCTGTAAAAAGAATCGTCACGGATGCCAGGACAAGAACATCTCCTGATGGCCGCAAGATGCTTCTGTATTTTCTTCTCCAGAGAAAGATCGGAACCACCATTGTCATCAGCACAACATTCTTGATGAACGTTTCAGTATTTGTCATCTTGATGGCATCCCCGAAACAACCGCAATCGGCGACCAGGTTGTAGAAGGCATCAAAAAAGGTGAGGATGGTGAAGTAAGTCATCATGGGAAGCAAGACCCAGGCGCTTTTTTTAATCCAGAGATTGAAGAGCAGACTGATCCCCAGCATAAATTCAACCACACAAAGGAAAATGGTCAACGGAAGAGCCAGGTCATTTGCCCATTCTGTTCCGAATGCAAGGAAGTAGTCCTGCATCCGGTAGACAGTTCCCAGTGGATCAACACCCTTCACGAAACCGGAAAAGATGAATACAATCCCAACGATGATCCGGAAGAGGTTTCTAACGATCTTCATAGTCGAGTTTGATTAGAGCAAATGCAGCATAATTGATAATATCGTAATAATTGGCATCGATTCCCTCTGAGATGAATGTCTTTCCCAGGTTATCCTCGATCTGTTTTACCCTCATCAGCTTCATCAGGATGATATCGGTAAGAGAACCCAACCGCATATTTCTCCAGGCTTCGCCGTAGTCGTGATTCTTATTGAGCATCAGTTCTTTTGCAGCGAGTACATAACTATCGTACAGTATTTCTCCTTCCTCAGGGGAAAGGTTCTCCTGGGTTTCAATGGCACCCAACTCCAGCTGGATCAATGCAATCACAGAATAATTTACAATACCTATAAATTCCGACCTGATGCCCTCATTTATTTTCTGGGTCCCCTTGGTATCAATACTCCGGATCCGCTGTGCTTTGATATATACCTGATCGGTGATCGAAGGGATGCGGAGGATCCGCCAAGCTGTACCGTAATCCTTCAGTTTCATCAGGAAAACCTCACGGCAGGATTGAATGACTGAGTCAAACTGGGTAGAAGTTTTTTGAATATCATCCATTGAGCGAGTTCTCTTAAAGCGGTTAAAATTAATCAAATTTGGCTTATCGTGTACCTCATATCGTGTATCTTTGGAGCTAAATACAAATATAAAATAGCGAAATAGCGAAATAGCGAAATAGCGAAATCTAAAATCTAAAATATTTTATGGTTCTTGCTTTTAACGGAAAACAGTTAGATATCAGTTCTCCGAAGGTGATGGGGATTCTGAACATTACTCCCGACTCGTTTTTCGATCCGGGGCATTACTCTTCTATTGATCTGCAGCTAAGAAGGGTTGAGCAAATGTTAGACGAGGGGGCAGAAATCATCGATATCGGAGCTGTCTCTACACGCCCGGGCGCAGAAAAGATTCCTGCATCCGAAGAGGTTGCCCGGCTGATTCCGTCGCTCATTGCAGTCAGGCAGAAGTTTCCTGAATGCTTTCTGTCCGTAGACACCTTCCAACCCGTGGTTGTCCGTGAAGCTGTTGCCCATGGAGCAGACATGATCAATGATATTTTTGGAGGAAGGTTTGCAGGAGATATGATGGAGACAATTGCCGGACTGAATGTTCCCTATATCCTGATGCATATGAAAGGGGTTCCCGGAACGATGCAGGTAGACCCGCAGTATCAGGATGTAGTGGCAGAGGTTGCCTATTTTTTTCATCAGCAAACAGAGAAGCTGCGGGCACTGGGAGCCAGCCAGACCATGATTGATCCCGGGTTTGGGTTCGGGAAAACCGCGGCCCATAATTTTGAACTCCTCGACCGGCTTCAGGAATTCAAAAACCTTGGTTTTCCCATCGTTGTGGGATTCTCCAGGAAGTCGATGATCCAGAAAACATTGGGCGTGCCGGTTGATGATGCGCTCAACGGAACTACTGTATTAAATACCATTGCACTGCAAAAAGGAGCCTCCATCCTCAGGGTACATGATGTGAAGGAGGCTGTGGAGGCTGTTAAGTTGGTGGCAGCAGTTGGGGGATAATTGCGTACTTTTGCAGCGGTGGTATGGTGACTATTTCTTATTTCTTAAAATAACACGTTGGTAGTTTTGGATTCTCTTTTCTCCCTCCGTATTGTGGATGTTATTGACATCCTGCTTTTTGCTGTACTTCTTTATGAGATTTACAACATCGTAAAGGGGACGGCTGCCATAAAGATCTTCATCGGAATCATTGCCATTTTTATCATCTGGAAGATTGTGAGAGCACTCCAGATGCCTCTTCTCAGTGAAATTCTGGGTCAGTTCATCAGTGTTGGCGTGATTGCCCTGGTTGTCGTGTTTCAGCCCGAAATCCGGCAGTTCCTGCTGATGGTTGGCAATACCAAAATCATCCGGGGCCATCGGAGGAGAATCCTTTTCTGGAAATACAATCTGAATACGGGTGTGAATCTCGACCTCGATAAAATCGTAAAAGCCTGCAAACGGTTGGCCGACATGAAAACCGGGGCGTTGATCGTAATCGCCCGGGAAAATGAGCTTACTCCCTATGTGGAGACGGGTCAGACCGTGGATGCGAAAATCTCAGATCTGCTTATCGAGACGATCTTTTTCAAAAACAGTCCTCTCCACGACGGGGCTTTGATCATCGTACACGATTCGATCAAAGCCGCCCGTTGCATCCTTCCGGTCTCAAACAAGGCAGACATCCCTACATCCTGCGGTTTACGACACAGAGCCGCAGTAGGGCTTACCGAGAAAACGGATGCCATTGCAATTATCGTCTCAGAGGAGAGTGGTGAAATATCCTATAGCCTTGAAGGGACTCTCTACAAGAACATCAAGCCAGTTCATCTGAAAGAGATAGTGGAGGAACTGTTGAAGGAAAAGTAAAAAGGAAGAGGTAAGAGGTTTATCCAGTCATCCGGCATCCGGCATCTATTTTATCCCGCTCTGGTTTGCTTCAAATTCCTGGATCATCTGCTCCGGGGTCTTCCCAAGATTGTTAATTGAGGCCTGCGCATCGTCGGCAAAATCGTGATCGGGATAGGTGTCAATAAAAATCTGATAGGTTGCACGGGCCTTATCGATATCACCCAGCACGTTCTCCTCCACATATCCCTTGAAGAACAAGCAAAGAGGTGCTTTCTCAAAGTCGGGATAAGACTCAATGATCTGATCGAAAAGGGCAATCGAGCCAGGTCCGTTCTGAAGGTTCATTGTCATGGAAGCTGCTTTGAAAAGATAGTTCGGTGAGAGTGAATCGTTTGGGTATGCAGCTGCAAAATCCCTGTACATCTGGATCAGAGAATCTGCTCCGGCACGTGAGAAGCCTGCTTCAGAGGTAAACATCCGATTTTCCATCGCTGTAATCCGCTCTTCTGTCTGGTTTTTCGACGGCCCACAGGAGGAGATGAACCCAACCAGAGCGAAAATTAAAATATATCCTGTTTTTTTCATTGAGAAGTCATTTATTGGAATCATTTCCGTATTTCGTATTTCCGTATTTCGTCTTACCTCTTACCTCTTACCTCTTACCTCTTTTTATCCCTGGAAAGATCATCTTATAATGGACCTCCACATTCCCTTCTGCGATCTCCTTCAGACGTCGTTTCAGCAGCATCTTTTTCAGCGGACTGATCCGGTCGGCCATCGTGACCCCTTCGATGTGATCGTATTCATGCTGGATGATCCTCGCCAGGATTCCTTCATAACGCTCGTCGTGCTCCTGAAATTGTTCATCAAGGTAACGAATATGGATCACTGATTTCCGCAGGATATCTTCATGCAGTCCGGGGAAACTCAGGCACCCTTCGTTGTGAATGTCCTCCTCCCCCTCTTCCATGTATATCTCTGCATTGATGAATGTCTTCTTAAATCCGGCAGCCTCAGGATGGTGGTGCTGTGACAATGCCGTTGCATCGATGACAAAAAGCCGGACTGAACGGTTGACCTGTGGTGCGGCCAATCCAACCCCGTCAGCATGGTACATCGTTTCCCACATATCGGCCAGAAATGTCTCAACCCCGGGGTAATCGGGCGTGATCTCTTCAGCAACTTTTTTCAGGACAGCATGCGGATATGCGACGATGGGGAGTAACATGGTTTCGGGTTTCGGGTTTCGGGTTTCGGGTTTCGGGTTTAGCTTTTAAATGCTTGCGATTCAAGGTATGATTGCAGGATAAGGGTAGCACTAACGGCATCAACAAGTGCTTTATTTTGACGGTCCTTTTTTTTCGCTCCTGCTTCCAGAATAGCCCGTGAAGCCATCAGGGAGGTAAATCGTTCATCATACCGCTCGATCCTGATATCGGGGAAGCTCTTTGTTAAATTCCTGACAAACGGGGCTATAAACCGTTCTGATTCGGAAGGACGGTTTGCCATATCTTTCGGTTCTCCAATCACGAAACACTCTACTGTATTATCCTTGAGATACCGTTTCAGATAAGTCATCACATCGGCAGCATGAACGGTACCCAGAGCAGTAGCAATGATTTTCAATTCATCGGTAACTGCGAGTCCTACCCGTTTGCGTCCATAATCGATTGCAAGTATTCTTCCCATATGCTTGAGGCATGCAAAGGTAAGAAATTCATTTTTTTTAGCTACTTTTGACTGATTAAAACGCATTTATGACTGAGGATATCAGATCTCTCATTGAGAAAGCCTGGGAAGATAGGGAAATGCTGAAACAGGAGGAGACCCGGCAGGCGATCAGGCTTGTTATTGATCTACTTGACAAGGGTAAGCTTCGTGTTGCCGACTATTCCGGAGCTGAATGGGTTACATTTGACTGGATCAAAAAGGGTGTGATTCTCTATTTTCTTATCCAGAAGATGGAAACCATTCAGGTGGATCCCTTTGAATACTACGACAAAATTCCTCTGAAGAAAGACTACGGGAGGCTTGGCGTGCGGGTGGTGCCACCAGCAGTAGCCCGCTACGGCTCCTTCATAGCCGATGGTGTTGTGATGATGCCGTCCTACATCAACATCGGAGCTTATGTAGATCGGGGAACCATGGTAGATACATGGACCACAGTAGGATCATGTGCACAGATTGGCAAAAACGTCCATCTCAGCGGAGGAGTCGGTATCGGGGGTGTACTGGAACCCGTTCAGGCAGCTCCTGTGATCATAGAAGACGACTGTTTCATCGGGTCCCGCTCCATTATTGTGGAAGGCGTCCGTATTGAACGGGAAGCTGTTTTGGGAGCCAATGTCGTATTGACATCCTCCACCCGGATCATGGATGTTTCCGGGAGTGAGCCTCTCGAGATCAGGGGGTATATCCCTCCCCGTTCCGTCGTCATTCCAGGCTCGTATACAAAATCTTTCCCGGCAGGTGATTTTCAGGTAGCCTGTGCTCTGATTATCGGTAAGCGGAAGGAGTCAACCGACCGCAAAACATCCTTAAACCAGGCACTCAGGGAGTTCGACGTTCCGGTATGAGAAAGATCCTGGTTATCCAAACAGCCTCTATTGGAGATGTGATCCTCGCCACAGCCCTTCTGGAGAAACTTCATCGTTTCTATCCGGATGCCGAAATCGATTTTCTCATAAAAAAAGGGATGGAATCCCTCTTCGAAGGGCATCCGTTCATTCATCAACTCCTTTTATGGGATAAAAGAGTAAAATACTCCAGCTTATTAAAATTGCTTGGTGAGGTCCGCCGGAAGAAGTATGACCTGGTGATCAATCTTCAGCGGTTTACACTAACCGGCATCACGACAGCCCTCTCCGGAGCAAAATCCACAATTGGATTCGATAAAAACCCCCTCTCGTGGGCCTTCAGCCATAAGATTCAACATGAAATAGCCCGTGGAATTCATGAGACAGAACGGAATCAAAGACTGATCGAAGAATTGACTGATGAAACACCGGAGAAGCCGAGGCTGTATCCTATAGCGATGCGCGATGTACGATACGCGATGCGCGATATAAAAACTCCCAATTCAAAATCGCACATCCCGGATCCTGGATCCCGGATCTATTATACCATCTCCCCAGCCTCATTGTGGTTCACCAAGCAGTTTCCTGCCGAAAGGTGGGCGGAGCT
Organism: Bacteroidales bacterium; assembly: GCA_014860625.1. GTDB lineage: Bacteria > Bacteroidota > Bacteroidia > Bacteroidales > FEN-979 > QYOJ01. Next base: position 22,103 of record JACZJJ010000138.1, read on the forward strand.
GATCAGGGAAATGCCGGAAGAAGCAACAGTGTATCTACTGGGGTCGAAGGCTGATTTTGAACTGTGTGAAAGAATCAGAGAACAGGGTCAATGGTCGGGGGTCGAAGGTCAAGCGTCAGTAAGTCAGGAGTTTCTATCCAGTCATCCAGTCATCCAGAATCTTGCCGGACAACTGACCCTCCTCCAATCCGCCGCCCTGATGAAACGTGCGAAGATGAATTTTACCAACGACTCCGCCCCTATGCATCTGGCCTCTGCCGTGAACGCTCCCGTTACGGTGATCTATTGTTCCACTGTACCTGATTTCGGGTTTGGCCCTCTTTCAGACAACAGCGCCATCGTGGAAGTTCAAGAGAAATTATCCTGCAGGCCTTGTGGATTGCACGGAAAGAACACATGTCCGGAGATCCATTTCAAGTGCGCCATGGATATAGATCTGAAAAATCTGACATCAAGATTCTAAGATTCCATGAAAGTTATCAATTTCGCATGCATATATCCACACTATTCCATATATTTGTACAAAAATTGTGATTGAGATGCATGAACTAAGTATGAAACTGGAGATCAGGAACTGTATCGACGTGCTTAGGAAAGGAGGAACCATTCTTTATCCAACGGATACCATCTGGGGTATTGGATGCGATGCTACCAACACAAAAGCTGTACAAAAGGTCTTTAAAATTAAAAAGCGGATGGAGAGCAAGAGCCTTATCGTTCTGCTCGACCGGAAAGAGAGTCTTCATACCTATATTTCATCTGTCCCTGATATTGCCCTCGACCTCGTTGACAGTGTTACCACTCCCCTGACGATCATCTATCCAAACGCCAAAAACCTGGCAAAGAATATCATTGCCAACGACGGGACAATTGCCATCCGACTGGTCCGTCATGAATTCTGTTACAAGTTGATCAGGATGTTCGGAAAACCCATTGTATCCACTTCGGCCAACATCTCCGGACAACCTTCGCCCCTCATGTTCAAAAGTATTACAGAAGAGATCATCAGCCAGGTTGATTACGTGGTAAATCTTTCCCGCTTTGAGGTTAAGGAAACAAAGCCCTCAACCATCATACGCCTGAAAACAAACGGCGAATTTGAGATCATCCGGAAATAACGACCTTTCCACTATCTTTGTCCTGAATTTACCAACCGGAATACTTTTGGTCTTTAAATTTCGTTTGTCGACATATCCTAACTCATTCCCTACATGAAATTTCTTGTTACCCTTCTTCTCGGATGCCTCTGTTTTCTTCCCACATTATCTGCAGCCACTGATTCAGAACTCCCCGGAAAATGGACCATCAGCGGCTCCATACGCGACTTTTCAAATGGCGAGGACCTCACCGGAGCCACAGTCTACGTCACAGAATTGAATACAGGCGCCGTATCCGATTTCTACGGCAACTACTCGGTAACCATCCCCGAAGGGCACTATACAATTCAATACTCCTTTGTCGGATTTGAAACAGTGCAAAGAAAGGTTCACCTCGATAAGAACCTTGTGATCCACATAGAACTGAATCCGGCATCAGAAACATTGAAAGAGGTTGAAATCACCAGTGAACAGGCCAATAAAAATGTAGTTCGTCCGGAGATGAGCACCTTTAAGATGGATATCAAAACCATCAAAAGCATCCCATCCCTGATGGGCGAAGTGGATATCATCAAAGCTATCCAACTTCTTCCGGGCGTTCAGGCAGTAAGTGAAGGCGGAAGTGGTTTCAGTGTTCGTGGTGGCGCACCGGATCAGAACCTGATTTTGCTCGACGAATCAACCGTTTACAACGCTTCGCACCTGATGGGTTTCTTCTCCGTATTCAACAACGATGCCATCAAGGATGTCAAACTCTACAAAGGGGATATCCCACCCATGTATGGAGGGCGGCTCTCATCGGTGCTGGATGTGCGGATGAAGGAGGGAAATTCAAAACGGTTTGAGGTGAACGGAGGCATTGGGATCATTGCATCCCGGCTCACTGTTGAAGGACCCATCTGGAAAGACAGGATCTCATTTATCGTTTCCGGCAGACGGACCTATGCCGACCTGTTTCTGGCACTTTCGAGCGAGAAAGCATTGAGAGACAATAAACTCTATTTTTATGACCTGAATGCCAAGGTGAACTATCGCATCAACGACAACAACCACCTGTTTATCTCAGGGTATTTCGGCAGGGATGTCTTTAAGAATGATTTTGCCAAGATGAGCTGGGGAAACAGCACGGGAACCATCCGGTGGAACCACCTCTTCAACAAAAAACTCTTTGCCAACTTCACCTTTGTTTACAGCGACTACCGCTACATGCTTGGAACACCAGAAGGCACTACATCCTCTTTTGAATGGAATTCAAACTTACGGGATGCCGGATTGAAAGGAGATTTAAGTTATTACATCAACACGAACAATACCCTCCATTTCGGAATCTCCGGAATCTACCACATGATCAATCCGGGTGTGGCCGGAGGCACCGGAAGCGAATCTGCCTATACGGAGGTGAAAGTCCCTGATAACTTCTCACTGGAATCAGGGGTGTACGTCAGCAATGAACAAAAAGTTGGCGAACACTGGACATTCAAATACGGGTTGCGCTTCTCCATGTTCCAGAATATAGGCCCGGGAACCATTTACAATTTCGACTCACTGTACAATCCGATCGACTCCACCGTTTATCCGGCCGGGGATTTCTACAATACCTATTATGGAATAGAGCCCCGGATTGGAATACTGTACACCTTCAACGAAAGTTCATCCATGAAGGCAAGCTACTCGCGCACCAATCAGTACCTTCAGCTAGCACAGAACTCAACGGCGGGAACACCTCTCGATATCTGGTTCTCGGCCAGCCCCAATGTAAAACCCCAGGTAGCAGACCAGGGAGCTCTGGGCTATTTCAGAAATTTCCGCCGAAACACCATCGAAACATCCGTGGAGGTCTATTACAAGCAGATGAATCATGTGATCGACTTCAAGGATTTTGCCCAACTGCTCCTGAACGAAAAGCTGGAAGGGGAAATCAGGGAAGGGAAAGGATGGTCGTACGGGGCGGAATTTCTGTTTCGTTTGAACGAAAAAAAATTCGGAGGCTGGGTCAGTTATACCTTATCCAAAAGCATGCGGAAAATCCCGGAGATTAACAATGGGGATCCCTACCCGGCACCATACGACAAACCACACAACGTTGCTATCGTTGCGAATTACCGTTTTCTCCCCCGATGGTCTGTTTCTGCCAATTGGGTATATGCAACAGGGAATCCGGTTACTTTCCCTACAGGCCGGGCAGAGATCGGAGGAAAAGTGATTCCTATCTACAGCAACAGGAATGCTTACCGATACCAGGATTATCATCGTCTCGACATGTCGGTCACATTTTACTCAAAAGAGAAGGAGGGAAAAAGGTTCAAATGGGACATCAATGCCTCCGTTTACAATGTTTACAACCGCCACAACACCTGGTCAATCAACTTTGTACAGGACAACGAGAATCCCAATGTGACCTATGCCGAGAAAATCTATCTTTTCGGGATCGTACCTTCAGTAACCTTTAACTTCCACTTCTAATGCCTGCTGATCAATGAAACGAATAACTCTGTATACCTTACTGCTCGCTCTGATAACCTTTGCGTGTACGGAGCGGGTGGATCTGAATCTGGATGAAACCTATACCCGGATGGTGGTTGATGGCGGTATTTCGAACGATACCGGCAGTTACCAGATCACCCTGACAAAAACAGCCGACTATTTTTACAACGAGCCCGCGCCGCGTGTGGCAGGTGCCACAGTTAACCTGACCAATGGAACAGACAACTACCTGCTGCATGAGACCGAGCCTGGCATTTCAGGAATCTATGAGACAGACGCCACATTCTTCGGGATTATCGGTGAGACCTACACCCTCGACATCGATCTGAATGAACCGATCGATAACCTCACTACATATTACTCTTCCTGTCAGATGATGAATGTAGCACGCCTCGATTCCATCCAGGTGGTACTGGAAACGGATTGGGGCCCCAAAGGTATTTGGCAGATCAGGGTCTTCGCACAGGAACCCGGGGATGAAACCAACTATTACATGTTCCACTACTACCGGAACGACACCCTGATGACCGACTCCATCTGGAAAGTCGCTGTCTCGGACGACAAATACATCAACGGCAGTTACATTAACGGGCTCGCGGCGATCTATATCAACAATGAAAATCCATGGGAGGCCTTTAATCCCGGAGACAAAGTAACCTTGAAGATGTCGGGCATCACTAAGGAGTATTACGACTTTATTACCCAGGTTCAGCTCTCAGGATTCAATATCCCCTTCTTTACCGGTCCTCCGGCCAACGTCCAGGGCAATATCAGCAATGGAGGGATCGGGTTTTTCTCAGCTTACTCCAATACATGGGGGAGCACAGTGGTGAAATAGCGAAATAGCGAAATAGCGAAATAGGGAAATTTGCACTATTTTTGGGAATCCTTAATTATTTCTGGCATGGACACTCCATTATTTGCTATTTCTCCGATTGATGGTCGTTACCGGAAGTCGGTAGAGAAACTTTCAGATTATTTTTCTGAAGCCGCTATCATCCGATACCGCGTGTGGGTTGAAGTGGAATATTTCATTGCCCTGTGCGGCATCCCATTGCCACAGTTGAGTAAATTCAACAAGAGAGACTTCGCAAAACTCCGGAAGTTGTATAAAAATTTCATGCCCGAAGATGCCGTCAGGGTTAAAGCGATCGAGGCGGAGACAAACCATGATGTTAAGGCGATTGAGTATTTTGTGAAAGAACGGCTTGATCAGTTGGGACTTGGGTCATACAAAGAGTTTGTCCACTTCGGACTGACATCCCAGGACATCAATAACAACGCATTCACCATGGCTATGAGGGATGCATGGGAAGAGATTGTGGAACCCATGCTTACGGAGGTTCATTACAACCTGCTATACAAGAGTGCCGACTGGCAGCAGGTTCCGATGCTTGCGCATACACATGGGCAGCCAGCCTCACCAACTACTGTTGGCAAAGAGCTCTACGTATTTGTGGAGAGGTTGTCCCAGCAGATGGCATTGCTGGAGACCATCCCCTTTTCGGGAAAATTTGGAGGTGCCACCGGAAATTTCAATGCCCATGCAGTATCTTTTCCGAAGGTCGACTGGATAAAATTCGCCAACCGTTTTGTGTTTGATAATCTGGGGTTGGAGCGCCTTCAAACCACCACCCAGATCGATCACTACGACAATATGGCCGCCTTCTTCGATAACCTCAAGCGCATCAATACCATTCTGATTGACCTTGACCGCGACCTGTGGAGTTACATCTCGATGGAGTATTTCAAACAGAAGGTAAAAAAGACAGAGACCGGCTCATCCACGATGCCTCACAAGGTGAATCCGATCGACTTTGAGAATTCTGAAGGGAACTTCGGCGTTGCCAACGCCATGTTTGAGTTTCTCTCAGCCAAACTGCCAATCTCCCGCCTCCAGCGCGACCTGACCGACTCTACAGTAATCCGTAACATTGGTGTTCCAATGGCCCACATGATGGTCGGACTGAAGTCGTTACTTCGCGGGCTTGACAAACTTCTGCTCAATGAGAAGAAGCTGAAACAGGATCTGAATGGCAACTGGGCCGTGGTTTCCGAAGCCATCCAAACCATTCTTCGGCGCGAAGGATATCCCAACCCCTACGAAGCGCTGAAAGAGCTGACACGCGGAAAGAGCTCCATTAACCAAAAAACACTCCACACATTTATTGATCGTCTGAAGATCAAAAAGAACCTGAAAGAGGAGTTGAAAAAAATTACCCCTGAAAATTATATCGGGATCATCAAACTATAGAACCCTTTCAAACTCCCTACAGCCTAACAGCCTAACAGCCTAATAGCCTAATAGCCTAATAGCCTAACAATGAAAGTCTCCGGCTTCACCATCGTTCGTAATGCGATCAAATACGACTACCCGATCGTGGAGTCGATCCGGTCGGTACTTCCATTTTGCGATGAGGTGGTGGTTGCTGTCGGGAACTCCGACGACGGCACACGCGAACTCGTTGCCTCCATTGATCAGGACCGGATACGTATTCTCGATACGGTATGGGATGAATCGATCAGGGAGGGAGGACGAATCCTTGCCATAGAGACAAACAAAGCCCTGGATGCCGTTTCCCGGGATGCTGACTGGGCGTTCTACATCCAGGCCGACGAAGTGGTTCATGAAGCATTTGCAGATCAGATCAGGGGAGGCATGGAGCGATGGAAGGACGACCCTGTAGTGGAGGGGCTCCTGTTCAACTACCTGCATTTCTGGGGCTCCTACGATTGGGTGGGCAACTCCCGGAAATGGTATCGCCGTGAGGTCCGCATCATCCGTCCAAACCACGGGATATCCTCGTACAAGGACGCACAGGGATTCCGGAAAAATGAGCAGAAAATCAAGGTAAAACCGCTGGATGCATGGCTCTATCATTACGGCTGGGTCAAACCTCCCTCAGCTCAGCAGGCTAAACAACAGGAGTTTCATAAATTCTGGCACAACGAAGAGTGGCTTCACGAGAATATATCCCGGGAGGTAAATTTCGACTACACAACGATCAATGCACTGAGCCGATTTACAGGTCACCACCCGGAGGTGATTCAAAACAGAATCGCAAAACTGAACTGGGAATTCAAGCCGCAGGCGGGAGTCAGGCCTCTCAGTTTTCGTCATCAGTTTCTTGATCGGATCGAAACCCTAACGGGTTGGAGGATCGGGGAGTTCAAAAACTACAAGCTGATTTCTGATTAAATCACCACCACTTTTTCGTATTTTTGCAAAAAATCACTGTTATGGACCTGAGCAAAATCTTATCCATCTCTGGTAGAGCTGGCCTTTTCAATGTAATATCACAGTCAAAAAACGCAGTCATCGTTGAGTCGCTGATTGACAAAAAACGGTTTCCTGTTTTTGGCCATGAGAAGATGAGCTCGCTGGAGGAGATCAGTGTATTTTCAACAGACGAAGACCTCCCGTTAAAGGATATCTTCAGGAAGATGCATGACAAGCTTCAGGACAAAGAGACCATTGATCCCAAATCGGACAATAAAGCCCTCCAGGATTTTTTTCTTGAGATGGTGCCTGAGTTTGACCAGGAACGGGTATATGCCTCAGATATCAGGAAGATCCTGATCTGGTATAACTTGCTGTTATCAAACCAGCTTCTTGATTTTTCAGAGGAAGAGGAAGAAACTTCCAAAGAAAAGGAAGAAACTCCCAAAGAAGAGGAGAAATCTTCTGAAGAATCGATGGAAGATACAGCAAAACAGTGATGAATTAACTATCTTTGAATGTTAAATCAAGTAAATATGAAAACAAAATTCACATTACCAGTTATTCTTGCTCTCTTATTCATCATCCTCACCGGATCCAATGCAATGGCAGGAAAGAAAAAAATGCATTTTGTCGCATCAGAACCGGATGCTAAAATTTTTGTTGACGGGCGGTTAATGGGATCAGGCCAGTTGGACATCATTGTCCCGGCTTATGCCTGCATCACTGTGAAGGTTGAGAAGGTAGCGTTCCTGACAGAAATCATTGAGTTCTGCAACAAGCCTGATTTTGCACCGCCTCCCAAAAACTACAATCTTGTCATGCAAAAGGACGATGCATATGATGCATCTGAAGCAACAGACATAGCAAACATTGACCTTGAGATCAAAACCAACAAACCTGAACTGGAAGCGTGGCAGCTGCTGAGCCAAATCATCACATCTTACTTTGATGTGATTGAAGTAACCGATCGTGAAACAGGATACCTCAGGACCTCCTGGACCGTGCAAACTTTCAAGAAAAATACGATCCGAACCCGAATGATCGTGAAACTTGGAAGTACCGATCCACTCTCTTACAAAATCAAGCTGGTTAGTGAAGAGTCACAAAAACCACAAACAAGTGTGAAAAGTGATGAACTTTTCCGTGAGTGGGACCGTGTACTGAGACGCTACAAAGAGGTGGTGTACGAATGCCAGTCCCGTTTGGCCAACTAATCTTCTAATCATTGCATGGAAATTAAAAAAACTGTTCAGGATCTCACTGTAGCCAGCAATATCCGTTTGAACAAGCGACATTTCCTGCTTGACCTGATTGCCCCGGAGCCTCTGCCAATGATGCTTCCGGGGCAATTTGTTCAGGTATTGGTGAAGGACTCACCTTCTACCTTTCTGCGACGTCCTTTCTCCATCCATCAGGTCGATTACCACCGAAACACGTTCCGCCTGCTCATCCAGATCAAAGGAGAAGGAACCCGTCACATGAGTCTTCTCAAAGAGGGGGACAAGCTGAATCTGATTTATCCGTTAGGCAATTCGTTTTCCCTGCCAACTACCAAGGATGTCTTGCTGGTTGGCGGTGGCTGCGGGGTGGCTCCATTGCTTTTTCTGTCCCAATTCCTGAACCAGAACAGCATACGTCCTTCTATCCTCGTTGGATTCAGGACCCAAGAAGAGGTCTCCGAAATCGACATCTATTCTAAGTTTGGTGATGTTTATGTAGCAACAGATGACGGCACTGAAGGTGAACGTGGACTGGTTGTGGATCATTCGATCCTTCAAAAAGAGAGCCTCCCGTTCAAAAAAATCTATTGTTGCGGCCCCGATGCCATGATGCAGGCGGTGGCCAAATTAGCGGCCATTCACGGAATCGACTGTGAAGTATCGCTTGAAAACTCCATGGCATGCGGCTTCGGGGTTTGCCTTTGCTGCATTACACCAACGGATAAAGGAAACGAACGTGTTTGCGTGGAAGGTCCGGTGTTTAATACCCGAAGACTGGGCTGGAAGTGACATGGAACCGAAATACGAAATATGAAATACCAAATCAAGTAGAAACCTGAGTATGCAAATTACGTATTTCTGTATTTCATTATGACTAACGAACAATGACCAATCTATCAGTAAACATCGCCGGACTCACCTTTAAAAATCCTGTCACCACGGCATCTGGGACCTTTGGATATGGAGATGAGTTCAAGGATTTCATGGATCTGGGAAAGATCGGTGGCATCTTTGTAAAAGCGGTTACCGGCTCTAACAGGGATGGGAATGCCTACCCTCGGATGGCGGAGACGCCTTCGGGTATGCTTAATTCTGTTGGATTGCAAAACAAAGGCGTCGATCATTTCGTCAGGGAGATCTATCCGCGGATCAAAGATTTCGACACCCACATCATCGTCAATGTTTCGGGATCCACGATTGAAGAATATGTAGAGGTAGCGGAACGGATGAACGAACTTGAGAAGATACCTGCCATCGAGGTGAATATCTCCTGTCCCAATGTCAAACAGGGAGGGATGGCTTTTGGGACAGTTCCGGCCATGTCGACCGAAGTTACCCGGGCTGTAAGGGAGGTTTACAAAAAGGTGCTGATGGTCAAACTCTCACCAAACGTTACCAGCATCGTTGAAATAGCAAAGGCCGTGGAAGAGGGAGGAGCCGATGTGCTGACACTCGTCAACACACTTCTGGGAATGGCGATTGATGCCGACAGCCGTCGACCCATTCTTTCTACCATCATGGGCGGACTTTCAGGTCCCGCCATCAAACCTGTCGCCTTACGCATGGTATGGCAGGTTCACAATGCCGTGAACATTCCGGTCATCGGCCTTGGAGGCATCATGAATGCTACCGATGCCATTGAATTCTTACTGGCCGGCGCTTCCGCCATCCAGGTTGGGACAGCCAATTTCATCGATCCGGCCGTCTCGGTTAAACTTGTTGAAGGCATCGAGGCCTACCTGGCCAAACATCGTATCAACGACGTTAATGAGCTGATAGGGGCTTTGAGGACGGAGTAACGAATTTTTCTTTTTCCAGATAACCATTTATTGTATCGCTATGACGAATAAGACTCAATTCACTGTAAAACAGTTCGTTTCATCATTTATTCCGACAATTCTGATCATACTGATCTGCCTCATCGCCTGGCAAGCCAATCGGATCGACAATCGTGCTGATCTCCAGGTCAGCAAAAAATTTCAACCTCCCTCTGGCACCCCCAACGACTGGATGGCAATGCAGCGGATCTATCCTTACAACCGTATCCAGCCTGAAGCATACCTTTCGGCTGTGGAGCAGGCTCAGGCATTGATCAGTGCAGGTGAAACAAGGAGCACGCCCTGGGTCTTTACCGGACCTACCAACATTGGAGGAAGGATCACCGATATTGAGATTCCTGATGGCGACCTGTCGACGATGTACCTTGGTGCCTCGACAGGCGGGGTGCTCAAAACCACAGACGGTGGAATCACATGGACCAACCTGTTTCAAAATATCCCCGTGGTATCCATCGGAGATATCGCCATCGATCCTGCCAACAGCGACATCTTGTATGTTGGGACCGGCGAAGCCAACTCCTCCAGTTTCAGCTTTTGGGGTAACGGAATTTATAAATCCATCGATGCAGGCCTTACATGGCAACATATGGGTCTCGATCATTCGGCGTATATCGGCAGGATGCTGGTGGATCACTCCAATTCGCAACGTGTATACGCCGCTGCCTGCGGGTATCTCTTTTCCTACAACGACGAACGCGGTGTTTACCGCAGCGAGGACGGGGGTTCAACCTGGCAGCAGGTGCTGTACCTTACAGACTCGACGGCTGCCATTGACCTGGTACAGCATCCTGTAAATCCCGACATTCTCTACGCAGCAATGTGGCAACGGAGCCGCGGGCTCGAGTACAGGAATTCTTTCGGAGTAACTTCCGGGATCTGGAGAACAATGGACGGCGGAGATACATGGACTGAGCTGACCAATGGCCTGATGGCCGGACAGGATGTCGGGCGTATTGGAATTACCCTCTGCAAGTCGCAGCCGGATGTCCTGTATGCCGTTTATGACCTGCCGAACTTTGAAGTGGCCGTTTTCAAGACGGATAACGGAGGCGATTCATGGATACGCACCAACGACGGGACACTTTATGGCATGTGCAGCAATTTCGGCTGGTATTTCGGTCAGATCAGGGTCGACCCAATTGATCCGATGAGCGTTTTTGTCATGGGAGTTCCGCTTTACGCAACCCAAAATGGTGGACAGTCGTGGTTTGAGGCCTCCAACGACATCCATGTAGACCATCATGCCATGGTTATCGACGAGGCAACTTCAACCATCATCGAAGGAAATGACGGTGGATTGTATATCAGTGATACCTATGCAAGTTCGTGGTCCAAAATCAACAATCTGCCCATCACCCAGTTTTACGCCATCGATATCGATTACCTGAAGCCGGAGAGGATTTACGGAGGGACACAGGACAACAATACCATCCGTACCCTCACCGGCGGGCTCGACGACTGGAACCCCATACTCGGAGGAGACGGAATGTACACCCTGGTGGATTACACCAATTCAAACATCGTTTATGCAGAATACCAGTGGGGCAACCTGTTTCGATCCAACAATGGAGGAAATAACATGAACTATATCGGCCAGAACTGGGAAAACGAACGCAAAAACTGGTCGGCACCCCTTGTCATGCATCCGGAAGATCCATCCATCCTCTATTTCGGCACCTACAGGATTTGGAAGTCGACCGATAAGGGGAACAACTGGACGCCTGTCAGTGATGACCTGACACAGGGAATCGATCAATATTTCCACTCCATTACCACCATCGCCATCTCACCAATCGATCCATCGATTGTAATTGCAGGAGCTGGAGATGGGAAAGTGCATGTGTCAACCAACAACGGACTCATCTGGACCGACATCTCGGCTGGGTTGCCCAACCGCTGGGTAACCCGTGTGACAACGGATCCTTTTGATGTCAACACCGTCTACATTACCCTCTCGGGCTTCAGGTGGGATGAACCTCTCCCCCATGTATTCAAGTCGACCAACCTGGGACAAACGTGGACCTCAATCTCTGGTAATCTTCCTGAATTCCCTGTCAACGACATCATCCTTGACCCCGATATTGCAGACAAGATCATCGTCGCCACGGATGCCGGATTGTATGGTTCCATCGATGCAGGAGCTACCTGGCAATGGATATGGACAGATCTTCCCGCTGTTCCGACATATGCCTTAAAGATCCACGCTCCAACGCGGAAAATCGTGGCCGGCACATATGGCCTCTCTACCTATTCAGCCAGTCTTGACGATATCATGGTTGGGGTAAAAAGCGATAAGGTTCGACGAAAAGGCCGGCTGTCGGTCTCTCCAAATCCAGTCTCCCGTTCCACTATGGTTCAGTTCTTTCTCCCTGAGCCGGACAACCTGAGTTGCTCTGTGATAAGTATAGACGGCAAATCAGGAATAGCAGGATCCAAAAGCATCGGAACCCTGCAGCGGGGAACCCATTCTGTCCCAATTACTGAGATCATTGATATCGAAATGATGACTGCGGGGATCTACCTGATGGTTCTGGAGGGAAACCACACACGTGTTTCGGGGAAGATTGTGGTGTTGTAAACCTGTACGGGCGAGGCATACCTCGCCCCTACAGAATATTGACCTCGGGTTCCAGCAATATCCCAAATTTAACCAGTACCGATTGGCGGATGAGGGAGGCAAGTGCCAGAATCTCCACACCGGTAGCGTTTCCGTAGTTAACCAGTACGAGGGGTTGATCGGGGTGCACGCCGGCATCACCGGCTCGCTTTCCTTTCCAGTTGCACTGATCAATCAGCCATGCAGCTGCCAGTTTTACACCGTTAGAATCCGCAAAGCTCACAATATCGGGGTATTGTTGTTTTAGACCTGCGAACTGGTCGGTCCGGATCACCGGATTCCTGAAGAAACTGCCGGCATTTCCGGCATCCCTGGGATCAGGAAGTTTACTCCGCCGGATTCTGCAGACCACTTCTCGTACATCCTTGATGGTTGGAGATGTGATGCCAGAGCGTTCCAACTCCTGCTTCACCGAACCATAGCCAAGGTTTAAGGTGGGCTTTTTCGCAAGTTTGAGTGTCACGCCGGTGATGAAGTACTGTCCGCGGAGTGTTTGCTGAAAGATGCTCTCCCGGTATCCAAACCGGCAATCATCTCTCGAAAAGGTTCTCTTTTCTCCGGTTTCAAGGTGAACCGTTTCAAGTTCCTCCAAAACCTCCTTAAGTTCCACGCCGTAGGCTCCGATATTCTGAATTGGGCTCGCGCCGATTCTTCCGGGAATCAGGGAAAGATTCTCAACACCTCCCCATCCCCGCTCCACGCAATAAGCTACCACTTCATCCCAGATCTCTCCTCCGGCTACCCTGACAATTATGAATTCTTCATTCTCGCTGATAACAGCAATTCCTTTTGTGTTGAGCCGTATGACAGTTCCGGGAAAATTCTCCGTAAAAAGGACGTTGCTGCCATCACCCAGGATCATGATTGGCTTTTGATCTTCCGTAAGAGACAATATCACCGGAACGATATCCTCATCACGGTTGATCTCAATAAAATACCTTGTACTGGCCTGGATGCCGAACGTATGTTCCTGCTGAAGGGATTTTTGTTCCTCTATAACCATTATGGATCAAAAGTATAAAAATAATTAACTTGCGTCTCCGTTGGAATATAAACCATCTCATGTCGGTCAAGCGTGCCATCGTATGCGTTACCAATGACCTCACCACTGATCAACGTGTGGACCGTACATGCATTACCCTTACTGATCAGGGCTTCTCAGTGATTTTGGTGGGAAGAAAGCTGGGCCGGAGCCTCCCCCTCGTACCCCGGACTTATGCCATGCACCGGATGCAATTGTGGTTCAATAAAGGCCCCCTCTTCTATGCCAACTACAATATTCGCCTGTTTTTATATCTTATTTTTCACAAATCAAACCTGATTGTCTCCAACGACCTCGACACTCTTCCAGCCTGTTTTCTCGCCTACCGTTTAAAAAACATCCTCCACCTCCCTCGTGAGGGAGGGGGCCAGGGGGTGGGTACCCTCCTGCTCCACGACTGCCATGAGTACTTTCGGGGGGTACCGGAGTTGGTTGGGCGAAAAGGGACTACCCGGGTCTGGAAATGGATTGAAGACAGAATATTTCCAAAACTTCAAAAGGTCGTTGCAGTCAATGCTTCCGTTGCGAAGCTTTACAGGGAAGATTATGGAAATGAGATTGAGGTGATACGCAATGTCCCGTTCCGGAAACAAGGAGGAGAACCAATCCCCAAAGAAGCCCTGGGAATTTTACCTCACCAGAAAGTGATTCTTTACCAGGGAGCTGTGAACCTCGACAGGGGCCTTGAGGAGGTGATCCAGGCGATGAAGTTTCTTCGGTGCGATGCCAAACTGGTTATCGCCGGAACAGGCGACAAATTCGAGGAGCTTCAATCGTTTGTTCTGAAGGAAAAGGTTCCCGGAAAGGTCATTTTTACCGGACAGATCCCATTTCAGGACCTATACAGGTATACCCTGATGGCCGATCTTGGGCTGTCGATAGAGAAGGATGTAAGCCTGAACTACCATTTTGCCTTGCCAAACAAATTCCTTGATTATATCCAGGCCAACGTGCCGGTCCTGATTTCACCGTTTCCTGAAATGAAAGCTATTCTTGATAAATATTTCATCGGTGAAGTCCTGGAGAGCCATGACCCGAAACATATCGCTGAAAAGATTGATGGAATGCTCCTGAATGAAACCCGGATGGAACTGTTCAAGGAAAACCTGCTTCCCGCTGCAGAGGAGCTTTGCTGGGAGAATGAGGCTCCGAAGCTTAAATGGGTGTTGGATCCAGGATACCGGATGCCAGAAAAGGAGGAGGAATGAGAGGGAGGGGACTGGTAAGGGCGGGTTCCAAACCCGCCCCTCAAAAACTGCCGGACTGGTAAGGGCGGGTTCCAAACCCGCCCCTCAAAAACTGCCGGACTGGTAAGGGCGGGTTCCAAACCCGCCCCTCAACCCGAAACCTGAAA
>JACZJJ010000139.1 GCA_014860625.1 Bacteroidales bacterium
GGTTGGGGGTGAGGTGAATCATATTACGTCTCACGATCGTCGTCGCATTCGCCTGGGCGGTGGGCATGCCTTAAACTTACCATTTGCATCTCAATTAAAACCAGTTGCTAATACTGAATGACCATTCACTCATTCGGTGAAAAAGGTTAATTTTATTCGACTATTTTTACCTCCATGAAAAATTACCCGGCTCTCATCATTGATGATGAACAGGATATCCGTGAAGTCCTTGCATTGCTATTGGCCGAATATTGTCCGGAGATCAACGTTTGCGCTTCAGCAAGCTCTGCAGAGGAGGCGCGGGCACTGTTGAAAACACACGAAGTGGATTTTATCTTTCTGGATATTTCGATGCCCAAAGAGGACGGATTTGCGTTTCTCCGATCCATTCCAAAAGAGAAATACGGGATTATTTTCGTAACGGCTTACGAAGAGTATGCGTTGCGTGCCCTCAAGGCAAACGCGATTGATTATCTGATGAAACCGGTGGACGGACTTGAGCTCAGGGAAGCTGTTACCAAAGCCATTCACTACCTTGAGTTAAGAAAAAACAAGGCAGAAGCGATGAAAATCTACAGCGAATCGCTGGAAAACCTGCACGAGTATATTCATTCTGAAAGCAAAACGATCTCAAAACTTACGGTTGCAGAACAGTTCGGTTTCCGTGTTGTAAAGACCAATGACCTGATGTACCTCGAGGCCGACAGCAATTATACCATCCTGCACCTTTCGGGGCTGAATAAAATTGTAGCCACACGAACATTGGGTGAATTTGAAAAGATGCTGGAACGCCCCGTGTTCTTCAGAATACACCATTCGACGATCATCAACCTGAACTATTTGCAGGGGTATTCAAGTTATGAGGGAAACTTTGCTGAACTGACTGACGGTACCCGGCTAAGCATTTCAAGACGCAAACTGAATGAATTCCGGGATGCCGTGCAACGATTCACTAAAACAATAGAGTGAAGTGAGAGCCCTGATATTTCTGGTTGTCCTCTTTCAGATTCATTCCGTTACAAATCTTGTAGCCCAGAATCCCTGTATCCGCCATTATACAACCTTTGACGGACTGCCCAGTAACATCGTTTATCATGTATACCAGGACAGCCACAAATTCATCTGGTTTGCAACGGATGCCGGCGCCGTAAGGTTCGATGGTTCGCAATTTACCATCTACACAAAAAAAGATGGATTGAACTCCGGTAATATCAGAAAGTTTAAAGAAGATTCGTCAGGACGTTTATGGATCACAAACAGGAATGGTTCACTCAATTTTTTCTTTGACAATACAATATTCAATGCCTCCAATGCTCCATTCCTGGATTCCCTGAAACCCGTAACAGCCTTTTCTGATTTTTTCGAGGATGACGATCACACGATCTATTTCTATAACCTTGTATGGGAGACTTTTGCCCTGGATCTGAATAATAACGTAAGGAAATCTGGAAAGGTTAGCGATATCCTGTTAAAGAAATTTACATGGAATGATGTTGTTAACCTCTATACTATCCGAAAGGATTCAGCTGGTGACTACCTTGTATGGACGAGCCGGGCAGTTTTTAAATTTAAAAAACTCTTTGAAGATCCTGTCCAGGTTTA
Source organism: Bacteroidales bacterium (assembly GCA_014860625.1). Taxonomy (GTDB): domain Bacteria; phylum Bacteroidota; class Bacteroidia; order Bacteroidales; family FEN-979; genus QYOJ01. The sequence continues at coordinate 1,603 of JACZJJ010000139.1, forward strand.
TAGCCAGAATGATCGTTTAAGACACGCTTCTGCGACCAGGAACGGGTATTTTTATATTGTCGCACACGAATCAATGATGTATAAATTCAAGGACGAATTTGTGGCAGATTCCATCCCCATCCCCATTACAACAGAATATAGTGTTCAAAAGAATAATTATATGTTGTGGGATCATGATGAATTTTTCTGGTACCGAACCTGGGATAAGGGCGTTTATTGTTTTAAAGACGACCGGATTGTCAGGCACTTTGATATTAAACAAGCCAGCATGATTATTCAGGATCATGAAAACAATATCTGGATAAGTTCTACCAAAGACGGGGTTTATAAAATAAGTCCTAACCTGACCTCATATCGCCATTTTGAAAATGATCTTTTTCAGAACAAGGGTGTCAGAAGTATCGATTCGGACGCGGGTGGAGGGATCTGGTTTACGAACGGTCAATCCGTGTACTTTCACAAGAACGATGAATTCTACCAAATGGATCCCGGAAAAGAAAATGTTTCATTTAATGTTATTTACCATCTGAAAAAGGATCATGTAATTGTTGGAGAAAGAGCTTCTGATTACTTCAGCATCATGAGAGTAAAACCCAATCCTGTCACAAAAAAAATAGATTACGAAAAGATCATCTCTTCGAGAAAATTTCTCAGGTCAATCAATGGTATCTCAATTAACAGAAAAGAGGATAAAATGAACAGTTTTCATTATTTCGATTTTTTCTGCCTGGACCCGGAACGGTTGTTTGTCCTGGAAGATAAATACTACCACAATGTGGGTTCCGGAATATATCTCACTTATTATAACAACCAGGATGATCTGATTATCAATGCAGCCAGGAATTATATCCTGAAGGGCGACACAGTTGTTTATGCTACTGAGTTAGCTTTTTTTGACAACAAAACAATTGCCCGGCACCTGAACCTGAATGATTCAACTGAACTATTTTTAATCGATAGTGACGCTCTGTATTTAAAGTGCCATGATAAGTTCTATAATCTGACCTCTTCATTTGGCAGTCTGGATAATGTTGATATCAGGTATGTGACCTATGATGAACCGGTGCTGTATATGGCATCGTTCAGAAACATCTATTCATGCGAAAATCCAATAAATGTCGTCAGTGGGAAGTCTGTCCATCTGAAATATCTGGATATCCCCTTCAGAAATATTTATCATATCCTTGCCAGCAACGACACCCTGTATGTTGGTTCGGACGATGGACTTACCGTGATCCCGAAGACCATAGTTGATATAAATGTCAATGATCCTCCTATCCCGTATATGAAATCCATCCTGGTCAATGATGAAGCTACAGATCTGTCGGGACAAGAGATTGTAATGACAGGGAATAACAAGATCAAATTTATATTTAGCAGTATCAATTTCTCTGCATCCCCGGTTATTTACTCCTATAAGCTTGAAGGATCTGATCAGGACTGGTCGGCCGGTACAGAAACGATGATAGTTTATCAGAACCTGCCGAAAGGCAATTATATTTTTAAATTACGGATCAGCAAACCCTTTTCAACCTGGAGTGAACCGATTGAATATCGCATACGAATCAATGCTGCATTATGGCAGCACCCGCTTTTTTTCACTGCGCTTGCATTGCTGATTGCCACCTTGATCATGGTAACCATTACCCGTAGGAATAACCTCCGAATGGAACGCAGGATGATCGATCACCAGCTGGTTACGCTGGAGCAGAAGGCATTGCAATCGATGATGAACCCACATTTTATATTTAATTCCCTGGGGTCTATTCAGAATTATATCCTCCAGAAGAATACCAGCAAAGCCGGATTGTATCTTTCCCAGTTTGCCCGGCTGATCCGGCAAAACCTGAATGCCATCAAAGCAGCTATGATCAACCTGGATGAGGAGGCTGACCGGTTGAAAAATTACCTGGACCTGGAAAAGATGAGGTTGAGGAATAAATTTGAATACCGTATCGCCATGGAAGAATCAATCGAAGCCCAGGATACCTTCATCCCCTCCATGATGATCCAGCCGTTGGTCGAAAATGCCATCTGGCATGGGATTACCCCGCTGGATGAGAATGGCATGGTCTCCGTTTATTTTCAAAAGGAGTCGGAAAATTCGCTAAAGATCATTGTGGAAGATAACGGGATCGGGATGAAAAAATCAGCCGAATATTCCACCAGCAACCAGGACCATTTACATCTCACCCTTGACCTGAACCGCAAGAGGCTGGAACTTCTTGGAAAAAAATTCAACGTGGCAACGGGCATTGAATTTAGTGAAGCTTTTCCCGACAGGCAAAACCCCGGCACACGAGTCGAAATCGTGGTGCCATTTTCGTACAGCGAGGTGATTGATTAGATCTTCCGACCTCCATTTATGCTCATATCGCTTCCATCTGCTCAATAGACACTACCATTCACTCAAACAGCTGGTTTTACGGTCTTTCTTATTATACTTTTATAATCGAAACTAGGGCAACGTTTAAAAAACTTGACTTCATTCGTGAATAGCTGTATATTTAACAACTATAAATGTGACTATGAAAAAAATATGTTTATTCGTTACAGTGCTGATGGCAGTACATGTAACACAAGCCCAATGGGAGCCTGATGTAAGGCTGACCAATAGCCCTGGTGATTCCTATATGTTTTATGGGATGAACCGGAGCATAGCAGCAAGCGGTGATACGCTGCATCTAGTCTGGTACGACTATCGTGAAGGTAATTCTGAGATATATTACAAACGCTCCATTGATGGGGGGGAAACTTGGGATCCGGATACGCGTCTCACAAATGACACATCTTATTCAAATGGTCCTTCCGTATCACTCTCCGGGTCCATGGTGCATGTTGTATGGTGGGATCATCGTGATGGAAACGGGGAGATCTACTACAAACGATCCATTGATGGAGGTTCAACCTGGGAAGGAGAAGTACGTCTAACGAATGATCTCTCACTTTCGTATGAATCCGTTATCGCTGCATCCGGTCTGGATGTTCATGTTGTATGGGTTGACGGTCCCTCTGATGTTCTGCGTAAAATCCACTATAAACACTCTTCAGACGGAGGGATTAGCTGGGGAACAGATACATTGCTGACGAGTAACTCTGATTTGGCATACAATCCCACCATCGCAGTTTCCGGTTCAGTAGTGCATTTGGTATGGAATGATAAACGGTATGGGATGACTGAAATCTTTTATCAACAATCACCAGATGGTGGTGTACACTGGGGGCCGGCAACCCGACTTACCAACGATCCTTCCACTTCACAATTGCCTTCAATATCAGTATCCGGTACATCCGTGCACTTATCATGGTGTGATTACCGCGATGGAAATGAAGAGCTTTACTATAAACGTTCTCTGGACAGCGGGTTAACCTGGAGCACAGATACTCGATTAACCAATGAAATTGGGGATTTCTGGAGCAGCAATATAGCCGTATCCGGTTCAATGGTGCATGTGGTATGGGATGATGAACGTACCGGGGACTGGGGGATATATTATATGTTTTCAACAGATAATGGTGTAACCTGGAGTACAGCCATTCGGCTGAATGAGGTTTCATTATTTTCATATCGTCCTTTCATCGCCGTATCCGGGCCTCTCCTACATGTTGCATGGTATGACTTTCGTGATTTGGATTACGAGATCTACTATAAACGAAATCCTACCGGTGGCTTTCCCGTTGGTGCTGACAATGAATTAACTGGCCATGCCGGCCATGCGTTCAGCATCTATCCCAACCCGGTTAGCAAGGTGTTGAATATCAAGTTTGGCTCCTCTCCTGATTCCGATATTGGGCTACTATTCATAGACCTGTTTGGAACCGCATACAAAGAGTACAGCATCCAAGTGTCGAAGGAGATAGATCACTATTCAATCGATGTAGGAGATATCCCTGATGGATTCTACCTCTTAGAAATTAAAACTCAAAGTCAGCGCTATTTTAGAAAAATATTGATCAAAAAATGAGGAAAACAGTTCTTTTGTGGATGTTGGTTTTTTCAGGAGTAACGGTTGTTTCCCAGGAAATAACCTACCGGGAAAAACTTTATTACACATGTAAAGTCTGGGGAATGGTGAAATATTATCATTCCCGTGTATCAGTGGGCCTGGTAAACTGGGATACAGTATTGGTTCATACGATGCCCCTAATCAAAAATGCAGCAACTGTAGATGGTTTCAATGATGCATTGGATACCTTGCTGGCTGCTGCCGGTCCGATGGCAATTGCCACAACCCCCTCTCCCGACACCCTTCCGGCTGAATTAAAACGAAATCTCAATTTCGGATGGAACCATGATCCTCTTTTGCGGAGTGATATCCAATTAAAGCTTGACACAATCATCGGTAATTTCAGGCCACATACCATAAGCTGGGTAATCAAGGACAATGGTACCACTGGATCAGGATATCTTAATTTTCCCTACGACGATCCAATGCTGTTTGGAAACGCCTATATAAACTACCCGGGGGAATTCATCCGCCTGCTGATTTTGTTTAAGTACTGGAACATCATCAATTATTTTAACCCGTACAATTATATCCTTGATCAACCCTGGGACAGCACCTTATTCAATCATGCTCTGGCAATGGCTGAAGCTCCTGATTACATCAGTTTTTTTAAGACCATAAAGAAAATCGTGGCAACACTGGATGATGGACATGCGGAAGGCACATCGAGCACCGCCTATTCACTGTACGGTACTTACACCCCTAACCTGATTTTAAGATACATGCCGAGCGGCTATGTGGTAGTAACATCTGGTTATGGGGATATATTCAAAGGAGATGTCATTGTATCTATAGATAATTTACCTATGGATCAAATGGAAGACAGCCTCCGGCCTTATATTTCCGCCGGGAACCTTTCCGTATTCAGAAAATCGATGTCTCGCTATCTGCTGCGTGGAGCATATGGTTCTCAGATCCAGATTGAATATAAAGATAGTTTGGGTGACAGTCACACGAAATTGACGAACAGGAATTATCAGGTCTATGACAACTGGTACCCGAATGACACCTTGAAAAACGTGAAATTTAAGAAATGGGATTGCAATGTTGGGTACGTTAACATGGGGAAACTACTGGATTCGGATGTAGACACAATGTATAGTGTTCTTCAAAATACAACTACTATAATTTTTGATATTAGAAATTATCCTAACGGCACGGTATGGGAAATTGCTAATCTGATGTATCCGGATTCCATTTGTTTCAGTAAATTGACGTTACCGGATGTTAAATATCCGGGTACATATTCCTGGGATAATCAAACTCTTGGAACCCATGGCAATATAAATAGTTACCAGGGGCAGGTGATCATTTTATGCAATCAGCAAACTATAAGCCATGCGGAATATAGCTGCATGGTACTGAAAGCGATGCCAAATTCCGTGGTTGTTGGCAGCCAGACTGCAGGGGCAGATGGGAATATCTCTTGGTTCCATCTCAGTCAGGAAATTCAAACCGGATTTACTTCATTAGGGGTTTTCTATCCGAATGGAGACAGTACGCAACGGATCGGAATCGTCCCCGACAGTGTGGTATATCCCACCCCTGCAGGGATCAGACAAGGCAGGGACGAGGTGTTGGAGAAAGCGCTGCAGGTGGCAGGGTGCCTGGTCCCAATTGGCTCGGTCACTCCCGCAACCCAACAAGTGACTGCTACTGCCGGAACTACTGGTTTTACCTTAACCGCCAATACTAATTGGTCGGTATGGAGTGATGCGGCATGGTGCACGGTAACTTCTTCAGGTAGCGGGAATGGAACGATCGTAGCAGAATATATGGAAAATGTCTCCTATCAACCCCGTATCGCTAACATTCATGTGACTGTCGCCGGCTTACCGGAGGAAATGATAGTTACTGTAAACCAGGATAAATCAACAATTGGGATAAACGATCTTCCCGGAAGCCCCTTCCAAATCTATCCAAATCCAACCACAGGAATCTGCCGAATCATTCCTTTGCTGTCTGAAACAGGGATGCTGGCGATCAGCGTCCAGGATATTTATGGCAGGATCATCCTTGAAAAACAATGCAAAGGAGAAAAAGACTATGAGATCGACCTTTCATTAGCTCCAAAGGGCAGCTACTTCATTATCATAAGAACCGGCGAGAGATTACTGGTTCATAAACTGATCATCCATTAAAAAAGAAAATCATGAAAACGTTTTTATTATCGGTTGCATTCTTGTTTGCTGCAACATTGACTATGGCTCAGTGGGAGCCTGATGTAAGGTTGACCAATGATCCTGGTGCAGGCCGGACATCCTTAAATAATGCCTGGTGTATAGCAGCCTCAGGCGATACCGTTCACGTGGTGTGGCAGGATGATCGGACGGGAGTGGAACAAACCTATTACAAGCGGTCGACGGATGGAGGCATCACCTGGGGAGAGGATACCCGGTTATCAAATACCACTGTTTATGCAGGTGATCCTACGATAGCGGTTTCAGGGTCATTTGTAAATGTTTTATGGCATGGTGGTGTGCTCTATGATTTTATGCTGTATTATACCCGTTCCACCGATGGAGGGACAACCTGGGATCCGGTGACCCAGTTGACAAATTGGCCTGATGCCCACACAATTTATCCATCCATGGCAGTATCCGGTTCAGTGGTCCATGTTCCCTGGCAGGACAACCGGGATGGTAATGGAGGAAATGAAATATATTATAAACGATCTGCAGACGAGGGGATTACATGGGGAGACGATGTGCGTTTGTCGAATGACCCAAATTATTCCGGGCTTCCATCTGTTGCCGCTGCAGGGTCAGATGTCCATATTGTATGGGAGGATGACCGGGATGGACCCAACGGTGAAGGCTCTGTTTATTATAAGCGTTCTACCGACGGGGGGATCACCTGGGGAGATGATACACCACTGACGAATTCCTCTGCTGATGCATGGGATCCTTCGGTAGCCGTATCCGATTCAGAGGTGCATGTGGTTTATTACGATTGGGCATGGAACGAGATCTTTTACATACACTCAACAGATGGGGGCGCCACATGGCAATCAGCTCAACAGTTGACCAATGCTACCGGTTTTTCAAAGTACCCGTCTATCGCCGTTTCCGGCTCCTTTGTTCATGTTACATGGGAAGATACGCGTGATGGAAACTTTGAAATCTATTATAAACGCTCAACGGATGGAGGGGTAACCTGGGAACCGGATGTGCGCTTAACAAACGCAATGTATAATTCATTATTAACTTCAGTAGCTGTTTCTGATTCGGTTGTCCACGTAGTGTGGACTGACAAGCGTGATTTTAATGACGAAATTTATTATAAGCGGAACCCCACAGGAAATGTCATAACTCCTACCTGGACCATAGAACAAAATATTTCTCAAAACCAGCTTGTTATCTCTCCAAATCCTGCAAGTAGTTATCTGAATATCAACTTTAAATCCCCCACATCTTCTAACGTGGTCGTAAACTTAATAAACATGAGCGGCCAGACCATTATGACCAGGGAATTTGCGATCAGTGAAGGGATGAATCACGTTTCATTAAATCTCACGGATATTAGCGATGGTATTTATTCCCTTGTTCTGACGAATGAAAACCAACGATATATCAGTCGCGTTGTTGTTATGAACTAATACGACTTTCTAAATATCAAGGTTTTATATTGAAAACTGAACACCCCTAATCACATTTTACCAGTCCGATGGTTTCCATGTGTGAGCCTGCTTGTAACCGGCAGAAATAGTAACCATACGGAAAATCGTCAGCAGTTATAACAATCGAGTGTATTCCTGCCAGCTGTTTTTCCTGGATCAGAGTTTTGATCTCTTTCCCAAGAATATCAAAGAGGGTGATCACCACAAAACAATCGACAGGCGTTTTGTAGCGGATGGTCGTAGAATTATAGAACGGGTTCGGATAATTGGTAAGGGAATAAATCCTGTAATCCCGCTCTCGTATACCGATGCCTGGCGGTGTAATGTAGCTATAGTAAACATCCTGTTCGTCGTTGAAGGTGTTTGCCCAGGCAAGGTGCGCGCCGTTTGCATCGGATTCCATGTCGAAATAATCGCCTAACTTATTCTGTTGTGGCCAGCCGATGCGGGAATCGAACTGTGGGGAGAGCTTCAGATTGACCGACCACGTCTCTCCCTGGTCTTCAGAATAGGAATAATAGAGCGCTGAAAGCAGGCTGTCGGGAGGTGTATCGCGGGTATCGAGCCATATTGCATCAATTCTCCCGTTTGGGGCGACCGACATGGTCCCAAACCACTGGTAATGATCCGTTCCCTGGTCATCGTTGATGCGCTTCGGCGGGCTCCATGTCACTCCGCCGTCTGTACTTCTTGCGAACATCACATCTGCGGAATCAGCGTTTGATGCCCGTGTAACCGAAGCCAACACATATACATTTCCACGACCGGGACCCTCTGACCGGTCCACGTCTATTATTGCTTGTCCGAGGAATCCACCCGGGTTGACGGAAAGAAAGCCGTTTAAAAAGCCATCCAGGCCAACATGTGATACGAAATCCCAAGTTGGGATAGTACCGGGATATTGGGCAGTCGTTGATTTTACGACGACAATACCATCTGCACTATCGGCTCCTGCGATATATAATTCTCCGTCGTTGCCTATCGACAAGGTCCCCCAGTATGGATTTCCGGGTATACCAATGCAATTCTCAAAACTGTATGCTCCGTTGGTGGAACGGGTAAAGAACCCTGGAATGCAGGAACTGTAATCTGCTGTCCAAAAGGAATAGATATTCCCATCTCCAGGCCCTCCACTGCGATCAACCGTCATCCATTCCTTGTCCCCGCCATATGCATCCCTGCCGTTGTTCCACGAGGCTCCACCGTTTGTACTTTTAAACACCTCGCAAACATAAAGTCCATAATCAAAAGTAAGGTTGTCATAGTAAAAATTTCCTTCTGAATCGCTTTCCAGCACCGGGTCGGATCGAAAAGTACCTGGTTTAATAACCGCTGGGAATCTCCATGTTATTCCGCCATCGATGGTATACCCATAACCGGCCTGGCGGAAATTGCTGTTCACATTATCAAATTGCCTCCATCCGATAGCCATTTTGTCAGGGTTTGTCGGATCGATGGCAATGGAAGGCTCGTTTGCAGCATCGCCAAGAATATTTTGTCCGTTGCTGTCAACATTCACTTGTACCATGGAAAAACCAGTTCCCAGGTAAGATGATGCGGCTGATCTGTTATGGGATTCCGGAGGAAGGTAGGGGAGATCCGGGGTTTCATGGTGCATTTTTAGTCTTTCTGCTCGATTGTGATTTGTAGTTTGACCAAAGGAAACTATCGGAAAAATGAATAAAAAACCAAGTATGCACAAAATGCTGATTGAAATTGCTTTCATATTTCAAAGATACCCAAAAAGAAATTCGAAATTCGAAATTCGAAAATAGGATGCCGGATGCCACATGCCGGATGTTGGATAACTGGATATGGTTTAATTTTTTCGTCCCTCGTCCCTCGTCCCTCGTCCCTCGTCCCTCGTCCTACGTCCTACGTCTCACGTCTCACGATCGTAGTCGCATTCGCCTGGGCGGTGGGCATGATGACCAGGTCGTTGATATTCACATGATCCGGCATGGTAGTAACCCAGTAGGTCACCTGGGCGACATCTTCAGCGGTGAGCGGTTTGAACCCGTCGTAGACATGGGATGCACGTTCCTGGTCCCCTTTGAAACGGACCAGGGAAAACTCTGTATCGGCTGCTCCGGGAGCAATCTGTGTCACCTTGATGCCGTGGGAGACAAGGTCGATGCGGGTTCCTTTTGTAATGGCATCCACGGCAAATTTCGTCCCGCAATAGACATTGCCATTGGGGTATGTTTCCTTCCCTGCGATGGAGCCAATGTTGATGATATGTCCTTTACCGCGTGCAACCATCAGAGGGGCAACGAAACGGGTCATGTAAAGAACACCTTTTACATTCGTATCGATCATCCTCTCCCAATCATCGATTACCCCTTCGTGGATCGGATTGAGTCCGGCAGCAAGCCCGGCATTGTTCACCAGCACATCTATCTCCTTCCAATCATCGGGTAGCGAACCAATTGCCTTTTCAACTTCCGCCAGTCTCCTGACGTCAAAAGGGAGTGTCAGCACTTCAGTATTAAACGTTTGCCGAAGTTCATTTTCAAGTTCCGCCAGCAGATCTTTTCTGCGACCGGTGATGATGCAGCGGTATCCGTTTTCGGCAAATTTAACGGCTATCGCCCGGCCGAAACCCGCTGTCGCGCCCGTGATGAGGACTGTTCTTGTCAGGAGGTCATGAGGTGATGAAGTCATGGGGTGATGGGTTTGGTTGTTTTTTGTTTCTTGTTGCTTGTTTCTTGTTTCTTGTTGCTGGTTGCTGGTTGCTGGTTTGAGCCGCAATAAATTGCGGCTGTACAGTTTTCAATTGCCGGCAGCTAAAGCAGCCGGCAATTCATGATTCACTCAGCGACTGATAATCAGCCGAAGGCACCATCAGCCGAAGGCTCCATCAGCTGTGAAGCAGCTCCATCAGGCAGTTTCCGGCCCTCCATCGCGTATCCCGTATCGCGTATCCCGTATCCAGTTCTTCGCATTCACAAAGGCCTCAATCCACGGCGTTACCTGGTCACTCTTCCTGTCTACAGGATAGTAGGCCCACTGCCAGGGAAGAACCGAATCTTCGAGGTGCGGCATGATGGCGAGGTGGCGTCCATCTTCGGAACAGATCGCGGCGGCATCATACATCGAGCCGTTGGGATTGCCCGGATAGCCTGAATAGCTGAATTTTGCCGGAATCTGATAGCGGTTTTCCGGTAATGGAAAGTTAAACTTCCCTTCGCCATGAGCGACCCATATTCCCAATCGCGATCCTGTAAGCGACTCCAGCATCACGGAGTTGTTCTCCTGGATTGTTACATTGACAAAAGTGCATTCATACTTGTGTGAATCGTTCCACGACATCTTTGGTTGTGCTTCATGCGTTGGGTATATCAAGCCCAGCTCAACCAACAACTGGCAGCCGTTGCATACACCCAGGCTCAGTGTGTCGGGTCTGGCATAGAAACGCTCCAGCGTCTCTTTTGCTTTCGGATTGTAAAGAAAAGCGCCAGCCCATCCTTTGGCCGAGCCAAGCACATCGCTGTTGGAGAATCCGCCAACAAATGCTATAAAGTTGACATCTTCAAGGGTTTCGCGGCCTGATATCAGATCTGTCATATGCACATCTTTCACGTCAAATCCGGACAGGTACATCGCCCATGCCATGTCGCGGTCGCGGTTCACGCCCTTTTCCCTGATGATGGCTCCTTTGACCCCTGATGGTTTCCTGCGTTTGGGATCAATCCCATACTGGCTGAATAATCCGGAGAACTTCTCCGGAAAGTGAAACGTCAGCGGCTGCTTTTTGAAATTACTGAACCTCTCTAAAGCAAGATCTGGTCCGCACTGATGCCGGTCGAGGAGGTAAGAGGTTTTAAACCAGGTATCTCTTAACTCATTGACGTCAAGGGTCAGGGATTCTGATCCCAGGCTGATGTTCATTGTGGAGCCCGCGAGAGGGCGACCGATGACGTGATGCCAGATGCCGGATACCCCTAAATCCCCTAAAGGGGTCTTTCTCCCCTCTCCTTCAGGAGAGGGGCCGGGGGTGAGGTCACTGCCGGCTGTTACCAACTGCTGTGTTACTGCTGCCATATCCTTCACCTGGATTACGATGGCAGGTTTCTCACTGAACAGAAGTTTCATTGGATCAGGCTCACCTATTCCCGAGAGGTCGAGATTCATCCCCCAGTCTTCCAGGGGAAATACCATCTCCAGAAGCGTAGTGACCAACCCGCCTGCCGATACATCATGGCCGGCCAGGATGAGGCCGTTGGAGATCATGTTCTGGAGAGTGTCAAAAAGTGTTCTGAAATAATCCGGATCGGTGATATCAGGGACTTCGGTGCCCACCTTGTTCAACACTTGTGCCAGGCTGCTGCCGCCAAGATGGTAACCGCCATCAGAGAAGGAAATATAGACCAGGAAAGTCTCCTCATCAGGTTCAAGGTTGGGGCTTATTACCTTTTTCACATCTGCAACTTCGGCTACGGCTGATATGATCACGGTTCCGGGAGAATATACGACTGATCCATCCGGATATTTCTGGGTCATGGAGAGGGAGTCTTTCCCTGTGGGGATATTGATTCCCAGGGCGATGGCAAAATCGCTGACAGCTTTTACCGCTTCATACAACCTTGCATCTTCGCCTGGATTTTTCGCCGGCCACATCCAGTTTGCCGACAGGGAAACCCCTTGCAGTCCGTGTGTCAACGGAGCCCAAACGATGTTCGTCAGCGCTTTGGCGATCGACATTCGTGAACCTGCTGCCGGGTTGGCCAGGGCAACTACCGGGGCATGTCCCAGTGAGGTGGCTATCCCTTTCTCTCCCTGGTAATCGAGCGCCGTGACACCCAGGTTGTTGAGTGGGAGCTGAATGGGGCCACAGGTCTGCTGTTTGGCAATTTTCCCCGACACCGCCCGGTCGACCTTGTTCGTCAGCCAGTCTTTGCAGGCGACGGCTTCCAATTGCAGGAGCTGGTCGAGGATCTCCCGTAGAGACGGGGCATGCCCCGTCTGTACGTTATGGTCCGTCTGTATGGCATCCGTTTGTAGGGCATGCCCCGTCTGTACGGCATGCCCCGTCTCTACAGGCGAAAACGACGCCGTAACCGTCGTATCCCGCATGATCGTCTTTGGCGGTTTGCCGAAGAAATCGTCAACGTTGAGGTCAATGGGTCGTGCTCCCGAGCGTGAATCCTCAAACACCAATTCGTGATCTTTACGGGTCTCTCCCACATCGTAGAGGGGAGCCCGCTCGCGTTCGGCAATCTCTTTCAGCAATGGCAGGTCTTCTGCGCGTATCAGCAGTCCCATCCGCTCCTGCGATTCGTTGCTGAGGATTTCCCGGTCTGAGAGTGTAGGATCGCCTATTGGGAGTGCATTGATGCGAATGGTACCTCCAGTTTCTTCAACCAGTTCAGAGATCGAGTTCAGGTGTCCGCCTGCACCGTGGTCGTGGATCGATACGATTGTATTTTTCCCCAGTTCGGCCATGGCCCGAATGGCATTGAATACCCGTTTCTGCATTTCGGGGTTGGAGCGCTGTACGGCATTCAGTTCGATCGCATTCCCATATTCGCCTGTAGCAACAGATGAAACAGCACCTCCTCCCATCCCGATACGGTAGTTATCTCCGCCCAGGATCACAATCCTCTCCCCCCCTTCGGGAATATCTTTCAGGCTGTCCTCTTTCCGGGCAAACCCGATTCCGCCTGCCAGCATGATCACTTTGTCGTACCCGTATGTTTTCCCATGCTCGGCATGTTCGAAGGTGAGCAGGCTTCCGCAGATGACAGGCTGGCCAAACTTGTTGCCAAAATCGCTGGCACCGTTGGAAGCTTTGATCAGGATATCTTCCGGATTTTTGTAGAGCCATTTTCGGGCTTTAACCGCTTTTTCCCAGGAACGTCCTCCTTCAAGGCGCGGATAGGATGTCATGTAAACGGCAGTTCCTGCCATGGGAATGCTGCCCTTTCCACCTGCCATCCTGTCGCGGATCTCTCCTCCCGAACCGGTGGCAGCACCGTTGAAAGGCTCAACCGTTGTGGGAAAATTGTGGGTTTCCGCCTTCAACGAAATAACGGAATCAATATCCAGGATGACAAAATAATCTGCTACGTTTTGTCTCCCCGGAGCGAACTGTTCGATGGCTGGTCCGGCGATAAAGGCAACGTTGTCCTTGTAAGCGGAAACCAGGTAGTTGGGATGTTCGTTTGAGGTCTTTCGGATCAGGTCAAACAGCGAATCGGTCATCTCCTTCCCGTCGATGATGAAGGTCCCGTTGAAGATCTTGTGGCGGCAATGTTCCGAGTTCACCTGCGAAAAGCCAAACACCTCACTGTCTGTCAGTTTCCTTCCTATCTTTTTGCTCAACGACTCGAGGTACTCAACCTCTTCCCCGCTCAGAGCCAGTCCTTCTGCCGTATTGTAGGCAGCGATATCATCCAGCTCTACAACCGGGTCAGGCTTTCTGTTGATGGTAAAAAGTTCCTGATCCAGGTTGGTGTATCGTTGTTGCAGCATCGGATCAAAGGATACCCCTAAATCCCCTAAAGGGGACTTACTCCCCTCTCCTTGAGGAGAGGGGTCGGGGGTGAGGTCACTGCCACCCGTCGACTGCAGACTGCCAACTGGGAACTGCCAACTGGTAAACTCCTCGATCCGAGTGATGCCGATGATTCCCATATTCTGGGTGATCTCAACGGCATTCGTACTCCAGGGTGTGATCATCTCCTTTCGGGGGCCAACAAACTCTCCTGGTATTTCCGTTTGATCCGCTGGCTTTGCTTCACCGAAAAGCCATACCAGTTTTTGCCTGTCTTCGGCCGACAACGCTTCAGTCGTCTCAACTGCGTACCAGGAAGAAGTGCTTTTGAAGAAGAAAATCATACGTTGTGCTTTTCCTTGTTTAATGCCAAAATTCTTCACTCACACCCAAATCCCCTTGCTGCCCCTAAATCTCCTAAAGGGGACTTACTCTGCTTCGCAGTCATATCCTCCCGGAGGGAGGAGAAAGTCCCCTTTAGGGGATTTAGGGGTTCCCCGTGCAGCGGGAGAAAGTCCCCTTTAGGGGGTTTGGAGGTTACTAGCTCGACAAAAATCTCTCCGCCTCAATCGCTGCCATACACCCTGTTCCGGCTGCGGTGACTGCCTGGCGGTAATGATGATCCTGAACGTCGCCGCAGGCGAACACGCCTTCCACATTCGTTGTGGCAGTTCCTGGCATTGTTCTAACGTAATTGGTATCATCGAGTTCAACCTGTCCATGGAAAATATCGGTGTTGGGCTTATGGCCAATAGCGACAAAAAATCCCCATACATCCAGTATCCGCTCTTCACCTGTTTTAACATTTTTCACCCTGAGGCCAGTCACACCGGCATCATCCCCTAACACCTCTTCGGGGACAGAATCCCACAACATCTCGATGTTGGGCGTATTGAGTACTTTATGCTGCATGATTTTGGAGGCACGTAACTCATCCCTCCGGTGAATCAGGTACACCTTTTTGCAAAGCTTGGCAAGGTAGGTAGCCTCTTCGGCAGCAGTATCACCTCCTCCGACAATAGCAACATCTTTTCCCTTGTAAAAGAATCCGTCGCAGGTAGCGCATCCCGAAACTCCCATTCCCATGAATTTCTGTTCGGAGGGCAATCCCAGCCACTTGGCGGAGGCACCGGTAGCAATGATAACGGTTTCGGCGATGATTGTTTTGCCATCATCGGCTTCCACCGTAAAAGGGCGATTGGAAAAGTCCACTTTTGTTACCACGCCAAACCGGATATCGGTGCCAAACCGTTCGGCCTGTTTTTTGAACTGCTCCATCATTTCGGGGCCATCAATTCCATCGGGGTAGCCGGGGAAATTATCGACTTCAGTTGTGATGGTTAATTGCCCGCCAGGCTGCATTCCCTGGTACATGATGGGCTTCAGGTCGGCACGTGCGGCATAGATGGCTGCTGTGTAGCCAGCCGGGCCTGAACCAATGATCAGGCAACGGACTTTCTCAACATTCTCACTCATAATCAGCTATTTTTTTAGGGTTTCTTTCGTGACACAAATGTACAAAATTTACTAGATACTGGATGCTGGATACTGGATGACTGGATCACTGGATGACTGGATACTGGATGATTGAAGGAAGATTAATGGAATAATAAAGGAACATGAACTGAAAGACGAACGAAAGACGAATCTAAGACGAGCTTATGACGAGCTTAAAACGAATCTCAGTGAACCCGATCCCGGATCTACCTGGGAGGGAGCAGGCACCTAAAGTTTTACAATCTTCTCAGTGAGGGTTCCCGATTCCGTTGTTATTTGCAGGAGATAGATTCCAGATGGGTAGGCAGAGATATCGATGTGGTTAATGCCACTATTCCCGGAGATGACAGGGCAGGAGTTGATGATGCCCAACAATGAAATAAGCGAGACACATTTTACCAGATCCTGGCAACGAAAAGAAAGCTTTCCGGTAGTAGGATTCGGGTATACCTTAAATTGCCCTGCTTCGGTCTCCTCCTGAACCCCTACATAAACCATCCCAACGGTATCACTGCCGGCAACACAAATCAGTGTGTCAGTTGAATAGTCATGATAGGTAACGGTAATAAAATAATAACATGGATTTCCTGAGGTTCCGCAAGGGAAATTCAAATCCGGGTCAATATATTCCGAAGCAGAGATATAATCGCTGTTCCGTTTGACAAAAGGACCCTGCATTCCGTTGCTGGAGCGAAATACGTTGAATCCGACCTGATACATGAAGTCACTCTCTCCGGATGCCTCGTCCTCCCCGAACTGAAGAACATTTGCGCGGATCATGAAGACTCCGGAGACTGTTCCCGAAGCCTGGCTCATATGTGACCAGGTGGTCCCGTCATAATACCAGGCCAGGTTCTGAGAGGCATAGGGTCCATTTTCATCATAGCCGAAATAATTGGTGCCCGTGGCCAGCATATCCCACTTAACCATGGCAAAGAAGTGGCCATTGTAAGGAATATCGTTCAATGGGATCGTCAGCCACTCTTCACTGGGCGAAGAAAATGGATCGGATGAACCTAAAAGGGTATGGTTTTCATCAAAAATATCCACGGTCAGTCCGGGGGATGAGGGGCCCCAGCCAAACCAGACATCAACCGACTGAATCACTCCGGTTGCTGAGGCCTCGATGGGGAACTCTGTCCCCAGCCAGACAAGATAGCCGGGGTTGATGGCCCATCCGTTCTCAGCACTTCCGTCGTCAAAAATATAGGCGCTCGGATTCCCACTGGCACAGTATACCGGGTCCCAGTCAAGATAGTATTTATACCCGTACCCATATCCTTCCAGGTTTTCGGGCTTCAGGCATGTATAGTGAATATCAACATTATCAATGTACCAGGCGTTGTACCTGGCAGAGTTGATCCCGTGGACGCGGAATCTGACAGAAAATGCACCTGTATTGGCCAACGACAAGATCAGTTTTTGATGTGCCCACTCCATGGATTCTTCATTCCCGAATTCGGTAGCCACATGCCATGTAGAATCGACAAAATATTCGACGGTCAGTTTCTCGGTATTGGAGGAGATGAGATTAACCAGCTTCAGGTCAAATTCGAGGACAATGTCGGAACAGTTGTAAAGGTCTCCCCGAAACATCCCGCTCTCAAGGGAGTAGGAGTAATTGTTCTTTTGGGGTTTCCCGCCAAATTTAGCTGCAGGTTCCGGATTCCCAAGTGCATTCCATATCTGCCAGTTCGACTGCCCGTTGGGGAAGGACCAGTTATTGGTTGCAAAGGAACCGGAACTCCAATCCTCATAAAAAGGCAGCAGCGCAGTGTCGGCAAGCGGGGAACGATCAAATGTGTTCTGTGATTCTGAGTTAATCCCCAATAAACATAAAGAAACCAGGAAAAACGTTGTAACCCTTTGCATGACCATCTGGATTGTGATTGAAATTAGTTGATTCTCAAACTTAATGCAAAACAGACAGTTTCCGGACAACGCTTCCTTCCCGGGTAGAAATTCGTACAAAATATACGCCTGCCGGCCAGGAGGAAACATCCAGGACGATCTTATCCTCGGGACAAGTACGTTTCAGGATCGTGTTTCCCAAAAAGTTATAAACGCATACTTCCCGGGTTGAACCAATGCCATTGATGGTTAGTTGCTTATCGGCCGGATTCGGGTATATTTCAGTCTCTGATATGAGGGCATCAGGAGGTCGAAGCAAAGGGATATAACTTACCGTATCTCCATATCCATAGCAGATACCCATATTAAAATAGCCGTCATTAAAAACATGTTCTGCCACCACAAAATACCTGAAATGTCCCCCTACCTGACCCGGTTCGAGATAGTTGTTAAAAAACGTATCGGTAATTCCGGAGGCAATCACTTCGTAGGGAGGCAAGCCGGAAGAATCGGTCCGTCGGATATGATAGGTGAAGAATGAGCTGTCTGTGATTTGCAAATCACAGGGTGGATTCCATTTAAGGGTCACGATATTTCCGCCCGAAAAATCCAGGGAGGTATTCAATGGAGGGTGACATTGGGCATCATACCAGATGTTATCAACCATCCACCGGGAAATGTTGGAGGAGTTCACTCCTTCTGCCCGGAAGCCGATCTGGGTATTGAAAGGATAAATGCCCGGAATCTCAATGACCTGGTGAATCCAATCCGTTGACCCGTTGTTGGTGAGCTCAAGCAGGGTATGCCAGGAATCATCGTACTCAACCTCAACGAAGAGTTTTTCTGTTGAACTGGCTGTCACATCCTCCAGCTTATAATCAAACTCAAGAAAAATGGGTGCACAAAAATAATAGGCAGTCCCGAAATAACGAGACATGATGCGGTGTGAATAATTGAGAAGAGTTGGGTCCCCTTCAAACACGGCAGTTGGTAATGGATTTCCATGTAGGATTGAAATATTCCAGTTTCCCTGGCTTGGTTCAAAGAGCCATTCGTTGTAACCAAAAGATGCCTGATCCCAGTTCTCACCAAAAGGCAACGGACAGGAGGTGTAGTAAACTGAGTCCTCCACTGCTTCCGACTCTTCAAACAGCCCTGGAAATCCATAGGGAGTAAGATCGTAATAAGCGGTTAGTGAGTAAACACGCATTCCCGGCTCCATCGGGCTCCCGTCGTAATAGATCGTACTGGCCGGATCGGAAAGATAGGCAAGAGTGTCCCCGTCGCGATAAATCCGATAGCCGAGAAGGCCGGGAGGAACCCCTCCGCCGGGAAGTTCGGGGATCTGCCATGTCATATAAGGCATGGTTTCAGCCATATCTGCATTGAATTCAGTGACGGGATAAAGGGTATAAGCGGGTTGATCAACGACAACCTCCGAGACATCCTGAGCCTGGGCAGTCAATGGTCCGGTTGCCGCGAAAGTCAGCAGGATGATAAAAATGCGGAAAAAATATGATTTCATGGCTGGTGATATTATGG
>JACZJJ010000140.1 GCA_014860625.1 Bacteroidales bacterium
GTAATCGGGTTATCCCTGTTCAGGGGTGCACTCAGCAATTTCCGGTTCTTCGTCGAAAACCAGGGATCCCTCTCTTTTACTTCCGCACTCATTTGTCGATATTATTTTTGATATAAGAAATGTAATTTTCAAGACAGTTATCCAGCATATCTGTAACTCCGTTACTTGTAATGGTACCACCTGAGATGGCATCCACCCCATGATTCTGCTGAGCTGGCGGCAGGGTTGAAACGCCACCCTTCACCACTTTAATTGATACAAAGTTACCGGCATCATCAAACATCGTCTTGCCAATGAACTGGTCAGAAAACGCTTTCAGCGATATTTCAGCCCCCAGTCCGGGTGTCTCCTTGTCGTGCGAAAAATCAGCTCCGACAATTTCATTGAAATCGGGGCCAAAAGCGATGTTTCCATATAGCGGTCCCCAGAGTCCAACCCCGCGCAACGGAACGATATAGAGAGTATCTCCCTCAATATTTGCAATAAAAAGAGGAACAATATAGGGTTGTCCCATCTTTTTGTTGTAGAGCTCCTTTTTCAGGTCAATGTCAAAAGGCCTTACTTCTCCCTCCTCAAGTTTGCCATTTCGGTAGATGCTGGCAATCTGGCCGGCCTGGTTAATCGCAAGTTCGGTTGTGAAGTATTGTTGATACATTGCTTCAGCATCGCCGGCAGTTGCTTTGATATTTATAGCAGCGAGGATTCCCTGGATTTTGGCAATGGTCATGTTTTTCTCCTGCATGGGTTGTAGAAGCATTGCCGCAGAGGAGAGCAACGCCGCGACGATAATCACCATGGCCGTAGAATAGATGAAAATATATCGGTTGCTAAACATTCGAAAATTGCTTTATACTGTTGTTACAATAATTCATTCACACGGGCTTTCAGCCATCGTTTTTTTCTCATGCTGATGTTTGCCTGTATCACATAATGGTCTATCAGCGGAGAAAAGACATTCATAAAGAGGATGGCAAGCATCATTCCTTCCGGGTAAGCCGGGTTAAATACCCTTACAAGGACAGCAAGGAAGCCTATCAGGAAGCCGTAAATATATTGTCCTTTGATTGTTTGTGTGGCAGTTACCGGATCTGTAGCCATGTATACCGCACCAAAAGCAAACCCGCCCATGATAAGGTGTTCCCATGCCGGAATTTGCATGTAGTCGTTGGCAGCAACGAGGTTAAATATCAATCCCATCAACAGACCGCCAACTGTTACCGATAACATGATGCGCCAGCTGGCTACACCGGTTGCAAGTAAGATGATTGCCCCGATAATAATTGCCAGGGTAGACGTTTCCCCGATGGATCCGGGGATGAATCCAAGAAACATATCCATCGGGCTCGGAATCTTGTCAACATGTCCGATCATGGCATCTCCCAGGGGGGTAGCTCCCGAGAAGGCATCGGCTTTTTCCACGATCCAAACCTTGTCGCCCGACATATCTTTGGGGTAGGCAAAAAACAGGAACGCCCTGGCAGTAAGAGCCGGGTTGAGGATGTTCATTCCGGTCCCGCCAAACACCTCTTTCGCGAAGATCACGGCAAACGCGGTGGACAGTGCTACCATCCACAGCGGGACATCCGGAGGCATGATCAGCGGGATCAGCATCCCTGTAACAAGAAATCCTTCGTTGACTTCATGTCCCCTCGCCTGCGCGAAGCCAAATTCAATGGCAAGTCCGGTTACATAGGATACAACAACAATTGGAAGAACCTGCAGGAATCCAAACCAAAAATTTTGCCAGAGGTTTGCCTCCAGACCACTGGCGATGAAATGCTGGTAACCTACATTCCACATCCCAAAAAGCAACGGAGGCATCATGGCAATCACCACGAAGCTCATGGTCCGTTTCAGGTCAACCGCATCGCGTATATGGCTCCCGGCAAAGGTGACCTTGTTTGGGACAAAGAGGAACGATTCAATTGCTTCAAATGTTGAATGAAGCTTCGCAAACTTTCCTCCTTTCTCAAAATTGGGTTTGATCTTGTCGAGATATCGTCTCACTCCTTTCATTGCAATCGGTAATTAGTATAATGTATTAGGTCGTTTCTTTTCGCATCAGTTCCAGCCCGTCTCTTACCAGAGTCTGGATCTCTATTTTTGATGAATCAATGAACTCAATCAAGGCAAAATCCTCGCTGTCGATCTCGTAGATACCCAGGTTCTCCATCAATTCAATATCATCAACAAGAATAGCTTTGATCAATTGCATCGGGTAGATATCGAATGGAAAAACCTTCTCGTACTGTCCTGTCATAACGAAAGCCCTCTCCCCTCCGTGCAGATTGGTATCGAGTGTATATCTCTTCCTTGGCTGTAACCAGGAAAAGAACTGTTTGTAGAAACTGAATTTATTCAATCCCGGTGTGGCCCATCCAAAAAATTCAAAATAGTCGCCTTCGGGGATTACTGTGATCTGTGAATCGTAAAAGCCAGCGAAACCATCCCTGGCGATTTTGGTCCCCGTAAGTACATTTCCACTGATGTAACGTGGGTGACCCTCTTCAATGTTGCCAACAA
The DNA here is from genome assembly GCA_014860625.1 of Bacteroidales bacterium. Lineage (GTDB taxonomy): Bacteria > Bacteroidota > Bacteroidia > Bacteroidales > FEN-979 > QYOJ01. The sequence continues at coordinate 2,524 of JACZJJ010000140.1, forward strand.
CCATTTTCAAAATGGAAGCTCCCGCCAGCGTTTTGAAGTAGGCCGGTTTTTTAACCATGGATCCGGTCAAGGCATAAATCTTCGTTGCATCGTATGTGCCTGAGAGAAACAGCCGACCAATTGTGAGTACCTCCTGAGGCCGCAGGTACCATATCACATCCCCTTTGTTGATTGGGTCAAGCCGGCTAACCTGGGTGCTGATGTTGCCTGAAGGATGCGGGCCGCTGAAGCGATTTTCCAGCACCCCTTTGGTGTTCAGGAAAATCTCAGATGTTTCCGGAGTGTCAGGGATATTCAAATGCACCTTGCCGGTTGTCAGTTTTCTCAATACGTTAATTCCTGTCTGGAATGCCTCGGCCTCATCCTTTACGATGAAGTTATCATCGGGTGCAAGGGGACTTGTGTCAAACGCGGATATAAAAATTGCTTTGGGATCCTCATCCGGTTTGGCAATGACACTGTAGGGCCGTTGCCTGATCACAGGCCATACACCGCTTTTCAGCATCTTTTCAACGACCTGCTCACGCGTTAGCGCATTGGGATCCGCTTTGCCAAAGTCAATATACTCGACGGTTTTGCCAGGTTCAATAATGATCTCCTTCAGAAGCCTTTTGGCCCCTCTGCGAATCTCTTTCACCGTTCCGCTTACGGGTGCCGTAAAGATGATCTGCTCCCTGTATTTGTCAAAGAACAGGGGTGTTCCAGCCTTAACATGTTCGCCTTCCTCGACAAGAACCTTCGGACTAACACCCATAAAATCTGTAGGCTTGGAAGCATATGCTTCGGAAGAGATCTTGATGATGTGTTTCTCAGCCTCACCAACAAGTTGAATATTAAGACCTTTCTTTATTCTAATAGTACCAGACATCATACCTACATATCTATATAAAAAG
>JACZJJ010000141.1 GCA_014860625.1 Bacteroidales bacterium
ACTGCCAACTGCCAACTGCCAACTGCCAACTGCCAACTGCCAACTGCCAACTGCCAACTGCCAACTGCCAACTGCCAACTGCCAACTGGTTTTACTACCTTTGACCCTTTCATTCACATTTACCGCTATGTCAGAAACCGCCCCGGGAGTTGGCTCCCGCATCAAGCACCCGCAGTTTGGAAAAGGAGTGATCATCCAGATACGCTCAGACGTTTATGAGATCACCTTCATCGAACACGGCATCCGGAACATCTCACGCGAATTCGAGGGACTTGAGGTCATTGAAGCCGTGGAAACACCCGATGATCTGATCTCCTACGACAAAATCGAGAAGAGCATGATCCGGGTTCTCCGCCGGTTCAGCGACATCCAGGAGACGGTTCCGATTGGAGGAAAATGGAGCGGCGGGAAAATGCTTCTCATCCCCGGTGACCCCGGACTCAAAGAGAAAGAGATCCCGATCGACGGCTTCTTCCACAAGATCGTGATGGTACGTGACCGCCTTCGCGTGCTGGAACAAAAGCTCAATACCAGCAATCTCACAGACGAAGAGAAGGTAGAGTTGCAACAATATATTACCCGGATCTACGGAAGCCTCACCACCTTCAACGTTCTCTTCAAAAATAAGGAAGACCAGTTTGTGGGAGATAAAGCAAGTGGTTGAGAGCCCAACTGCCAAAGTGACAGGGATCGGCGGGATCTTCTTCCGCTCCAAAGATCCGAAAGCAGCCAAAGAGTGGTATGGCAAAAACTTGGGTCTCGCCATCAGCGAATACGGCTCTTCCTTTGAGTTCCGAAACGCCAACCGGCCCGATGAGATCCATTACCTCCAATGGAGTCCGTTTGACGAAGGGAACAAGATTGAGCTGTGGGAACCGGTCGACAGCGTGTTCACGGTCATGGGAGGAGCAACAACAAAATGATCTGCCGGGCAACAAAACGGAAGCGCCCCGATCATTCTGAAAGGGGCGCTTCAACCATTTTTAACCACATTCAGGTGGTTCAGCGACACGCAGGGTGTCGTCTTTTGTTCTCCGCTTCAAGCGGGTAGGTCTGCATTGAATGATGTTCAAAGCGACAAGTCAAATATAGCTGTAAAAATCCGGAATTGTTCCGATTTAACATTTTTTAAGAGAAGAAAAGTCAAATGCCTCACTCCCGTTTTTACAGTCTCGATGTGGAGACCGCCAATTCCGATGCCGGCAGCATCTGTCAGATCGGGACCGGGCTGTTCGAGGAGGGGGTCGTGGTGGAGAGCTGGAGGAGTTATGTTGAGGGTGAGGGGGTGAGTTTGTAGAATGAACATTCAGCTGAGATGAAAAAAACATGGATCCGTTACACAGTCGTCATGATTCAGGGCAGGTCCCTTTTTATTCTTACCGTTCTGGCAGTCGGAATCCTCAGTGCAGCCTTCAGTTCCTGCAGCAAGGACAATTCACCAAGGGCGCCGTTGCCGGAGAATCCCCAACGGATACCCTGCGAGGAATGTGAACCTTTTGCCGGATATTATGAGCTAACGGATGTGACCGCCAACACGGCAAACGGTTCCGTCGTTTGGTCGCCCCTGCCAGTCAGCACAATTCACGGAAAGATTTTCGCCGGTTATATCCGGCTGAACACGCTGAGCGAAATGGTGGTTTACCAGATGGGCGAAGCGTACAATTCCCAGTCGTTTACGACAGAGCCCTATACCTTTACCCTCTATTACAACTACTGGATCGTCAATGACTCGGTGCTGAAGGTTGGCCCGGAGAAAGAACCAGGCGAATTTTATCCGCACCGTGGCGAAGGATTCAACAGGGTTGATACCATTATCTGGGACCGGTGCCGGTATGTGCGGCAGTAGTCAGTCCGGTTCACTCCTCACTAATTGTCGACTACCGTATAGGATCGCGAGAGAGCCGTTTCTATCAAGGTTTCCTCCGGGGTTTTCGGGATCCAGCTGGTTCCGTCCCAAAACTGAACATGCGTCAGATAAACTTTCACTCTTGAGGTCTTCGGAAATCCTGTTAGCAGATAGACATCCGGGAAATAGGTATCCCAGAGGACTTGTTTCATCTCATCCGATTTACTGACAAATGCCCTGTTCCCGGTTTTCTCGTGAGCGACAGTCTGGTTGAATTCGTCGATGCAGAGAACCTTGATGGAATATTTATCGATGGTCTTCATGGTGGTGTTTTGAGCGAGCAACAGCAAAACAGGTGTCCCGGTGTCATCGTACTGAAGTTCGGCAGCAATAAATACAAGGGGCCACTCGTGGGCTGCTGCGCGATTGTCGGCCGCATTCCGTTGGCTGTCGGAAACAATCAGCTGATACCTTCGCTGTGCCTGAGCCGGCATCAGGGAAATCATGAATAACACAACGACTACAACTGTTTTCATCCTGCAGAAGAGAGATATGAAAGCAAATATAGGAAAATTCATTTAATCCCGCATTACTTCTTCCGTATCAGGACCTTTCCGGGTGACTGGATGACTGGATGACTGGATTCGAAGAGAGAATTAGCGGTAGTAGGTTGCTTCGGCGCTTCGTGCCTCGCAATGACAGGGCGCCAGGTGATCGGATGGGCGTGGTGGCGTGTGCAAAGTCATCTTTGTGACATGCATTTTGAAAGTTTTTTTACCAAAATGTATAGCATTTTGAAAATATTTTTATCGAAATGCATATATTTGTATATAAAAGAGTAGAAATGATGCAACCCGGATTGATTGAGAACTTGCTTGAGTTGGACAGAATTGCCAAAACCGATGGGAACAAATTTCCAAGAAAACGCTATGTATATCCTCATTTGGAGTACCTGCTGACCAAAACCCGGCAGATTACCGGTATTGTTGGCCTTCGTGGTACGGGAAAGACCATTTTACTGAGGCAACTCAGAGTTGCACTTCCAAATTCCTTTTACGTTAGTGCCGACACGCTCCCTGCAGGGAATGATCTGTTCGAACTTGCAACGTTCCTGGTCGAAATGTACCAAATCAAATACCTTTTCATTGATGAAATTCATGCACTGGCCGGTTGGGAAAGGCAGCTGAAGAAAATATATGATTTTTCCGATATGCAAATCATCTTCACATCCTCTTCTGCACTGGAAATTACAGCGAGTAAATATGACCTTTCCCGAAGACTGACCCTGCAGTACCTTCCTCTTTTCTCTTTCCGCGAATACCTGGCCTTTACCAATAAGGGTGAATTCTCTCCAATAACCCTGGATGATCTTCTTGAAAAATCCGGAGAGTTGTACCGATCAATATACCCGTTTGAAGCTGACTTCAAAGATTTTTCTTTTCTCAGGGCGCTCCCGGCCTGTCTGGCCTCTCCTCTCTCCTCTGTCGTATCAGCCATCGTTGAAAAAGTTATTCAGCGGGATATGCTTACTGCCGGAAAACTATCCTTTGAGGATCTGTTACAGGTGCGTTCTGTCTTGCTGTTCCTTGCCAGATCGGGAATCGACGGATGCAGTTACTCCTCCATCTCAAGAAACACAGGTATCACGAAGTACAAGGCGCAACAATATGTCGCCCTGATGCAATCGGCTTCTCTAGTCAGTATCATCCTGCCATATGGTGCGAATGTGATGCCGGAGCCAAAAATACTCCTTGTTCCAACACTCCGGGCTAACCTGGCACAAGGTGTAGATGAGAACCGTTTAATCGGTGCAACACGTGAAGAATTCTTTATCCATCATGTAACAGGTGCTTCCATGACTGTCAACTACCTGAAAAGCTTACGTGGAGAAAAGCTCCCCGATTACCTGCTGTTTCGCGATAACAGGAAGCTGGTTTTCGAGATAGGTGGTGCCGGGAAGGGCGCATCTCAGTTCAAGGGAACCAGTGTCAAAGAAAAATTTATCCTCTCCCAGCCAGGATCAACACAGGGAATTCCACTGATTTTATTTGGCTTTTTATGGTAGTCAGCGAAAAGTGAACCGGATCAGTGGTGAGATGGTGGTATGGTGAACCGGAGCGAAGCGGAGCTCGGCGGAGCCTAATGGTGAGATGGTGAGGAAGGATGACTGGATCACTGGATGACTGGATAACTGGATAAATTCGATCATTTCCGATGGATTAGATACCTTTGGAACCGGAATTGATCAACATTGAATGATGCATCGAAGCAGAAATTTCCTGGCCTTTCTTAGTATGACGCTGCTTTTGGCCTGCATCAAGCCCTTTGATCCGGGTATCAACAGCAATGTTGAAAACAAATATGTTGTATCGGGCCGGGTTACCAATACGGAAGGCTGGCAGGTGGTCCAGGTCTCCCTCTCCTCTCCCATCGAATCTCCGGAGTATATCCCGGTAGGGGGGTGCCAGGTGACAATTCTTGACGACATGGGGAATTTTTTTGCCATGGAAGAGTACATGCCCGGACTTTACCGCGTGTGGATGGACCAGCAATACCTTGTCCCCGGAACCTCCTACCAGGTGAAGGTTTCAACACCCAATGGCGAAGAACTTGTGTCGGGATTTGACCGGATGCCGATTGGCCCTCCCATCGATTCTGTCTATTACCGCATTGAAGACAGCCCCACATCCAATCCAGGGGTATCCAACAGGGTCATGCAATTTTACGTGGACCTGAATGCCGTTGGGGACTACAGCCGGTATTACCAATGGGAGATTGTGGAGACCTGGGAATACGAAGCAGCCCATCCCGTGGAGTATTACTACGACGGTACCTTTCACGAGGTGATTCCGCCCGATTATACCAACAAGGTTTGCTGGATCACGCAATTGGTGAAGAATGTCTTTACCGTATCGACGAACAGCCTCTCTCAGAACATTTACAATCAATACCCTTTGCAAACAGTCGACGGAGTTAGCTCCTCCCGCCTGGGGATCATGTACAGTCCCCTGGTCCGCCAGCTTGCCTTGAGCGAGGGAGCCTACAACTACTGGGACGAATTGCGGATCAACAGCAACGAACAGGGAGGGCTCTACGAGAAACAGCCTTTTGCCGTTAAAGGCAACCTGGTGAATGTCAACAATCCGGATAAAGATGTTCTGGGATATTTTTATGCAGCGTCAGAGACTACCCGGAGGTATTTTTACCATGATGTGGAAGGGATTGTCCTCGGTTTCAACAGAGAATGTTATGAAGCAGAGCTTGTGCCATTCTTTTGGAGAGATGTTTCCCCCAGGGAATATCCGGTTTACTACTATTACAATGAATCGGGGATGTTGAGAATCCTGAACCGTTACTGTGTCGACTGCCGGCTTCAGGGAGGAACAACCGTAAAACCCGATTTCTGGCCTTAACAGGATGCAACGGCATCGGCTGATCAGGTAATCATCATTTCAACCTGTGTATAAAAGAGGGTATACACAACCGACCAGAACATCTGTCCGGCGATCAGAAAGAGGATGTTTCTGATCCGGTTCCCATAATATCTGACTGTAAGAAACGATCCAACGGGAATGGATAAAATTACCGGGCTTAACAGAACAATCCCGATTAATCCATAATTGGACTTGATTTTTACCCACCTACGGTTTCTTCTTGTGAATATTCTCCTGGATTTTCTGCGAAACTTAAGCTTTTCGGGTCCGTATGTTTTCCAGATATGAATCAGAAACCGCGACAAATAAACAGATACCAGGACTCCTAAAATACCTCCGATATTGGTGTACACCAGCGTTTCGGTAAAAGACATTCCCATTGCATAGACTGCAACCGGAAACGTTGCTGCAAATTTCCAGCTGCTGAAGAATATAATGATCAGCTCTTTCATGTGATATCAAATATACATGAATAATTGTCTATCTTTATAATAAATATTTCGATCGTGAGGATCTGGTCAGTACACCCCGGGTATCTTGATACGCAAGGTTTGACAGCGCTTTGGCGGGAAACCCTGCTTGCTAAAAAGGTATTGGAGGGCAAAACCAAAGGGTACAGGAACCACCCTCAACTAAACCGTTTTAAGAAATCGGACGATCCGCTGCGTTGCATCAGTCAATATCTGGCGGCAGTTTACGGGGAATCGCTCAAGCGCGGATATCATTTCAACAAAGAAAAATTCCATGCGCATACCCAACTGGTAACCCTTCCTGTTACCCGCGGGCAAATAGACTATGAGACACAGCATCTGCTTAAGAAATTGCAAGCAAGGGATGTGGAGAGATATACCCGGTTGTTAAAAGAGACCACCATTGCGCTTCATCCTCTTTTTTACCTCATTGACGGAGAAACAGAAGAGTGGGAAATCGTTTAACAGTTACCCGCAAATGCCAGAATCAGAGTGAAGTGGAATTCGGCAGAGCCAACAGGTGAATTGTGTCATTGCGGTTATTTCTTTTTTGCCGCGTTGCGTAAGTCATATGCCGTGATGGAATAAATTGGCTTATTTTTGATACTAAATCTTTTGGAAATGATTTCATGCCTTATCATTGACGATGAAAAGAAGGCCAGGGAAACCTTTGAAATGATCGTTCACAGGTATCTTCCCACCAAACTAAAAGTTGTTGCGATGGCCGGATCGGTTAGGGAAGGGGTGCATGCAATTAATAAATACAAACCGAATATTGTATTCCTGGATATAGAGATGCCCGGCGAGAACGGGTTTAAACTCTTTGACTACTTTGAGTCCATCACGTTTGAGATCGTTTTTCTCACTGCCCATAAAAACTATGCAATAGATGCAATTCGTTTTGCCGCGTTCGACTACTTGCTGAAACCGCTTGACTCCATTGATCTCACCAGGCTTGTATCCAGGTATGAAAAAAAGGAGCAAGAGCAGAATAACAATGCCCGGATTCAGGCGCTGCTCACAAATCTCAACATTGGTGCCGACATCAATACCAAGATAGCACTGCCAACACTTTCAGGATACCAGATGGAGAAGATCAGCCATATCATCTATTGCGAGGCTGATGAAAATTATACGAAGATCCATACCGTAAAGGGAGGTTTTATTCTTGTTTCCCGCACACTGAAAATCGTTGAAGAGATGCTTCCCCCCGAATATTTCTTCCGTATCCATAAATCCTATCTCGTCAATCTGAACTTTATCAAAAGCTACAGCCGGACCGACGGTCATAAGATCCTTCTTGAAAATGGGGTTGAACTGGAGATTGCCACAAGACGGAACGAGGAGTTCGTGAAAACACTAACGAAAGTAAGGGGCTGATCATGCGTTTAAGGGACCGCATCTTTCTCACTATAAGCAAGATTATCTGGGTTGTGGCAGGAATGGGCACGTTGCTGTCTGCAGGTACCTTGTCAGGTCAAAACTATTTTACCGAAAATTTTACCATTGATGCCGGCCTGCCTTCTAATACGGTGAGGGCAATTTTTAAGGATTCAAGGGGGATCATGTGGATAGGAACGGCATCAGGGCTCTGCCGGTTCGACGGCAGGGAGTTCACCATCTACAACTCGTCCAATGGATTGGGTGCAGAAAATATTTTCGATATCACTGAGGACGATCAGGGCAACCTCTGGATAGGGGCCATGGGAGGAGGGATCTCCCGCTTTGACGGGAGGAAATTCACGAATTACTCTTCAAAAAACGGGCTTGTCAGCGATGAGGTACGACGGGTATGGTGGTCGAAGAAATTCAATTTGCTGCTTGCAGGAACCAACAACGGTTGCAGTGTATTCGACGGCAGGGAGTTTTACTCTTTGTCTTCCCGGGAGATCCACAGCAATACCGGAACGTATTTCGTTCTGGGATTTCTGGAAAGGGATGATTTTATTGAATTCTACGCATACGGGTTCGATAAGGTTTTCAGGTACTATCCGGCAACACACAGCTACCAGGAGGATCCTTCAGGGTTAGCCGACTTCACCGGCCCTTCCTGCTCTCCTCTCATCCTGAACAACGGTGATACGATCCTGGGATGGGGACGACAAGGAATAAAAGTCAGGAATGACGGTCTGAAGAAATCGTTCGACAGCATCGGCCAGGTTTTTCACATGGCAGTGGATGACAGGAACAATATCTGGATTGCAGCATGGGCAGAAGTCCCCTCAGGGCCCCATATGCCGGGAGGTTTGTACCTGTATGACGGGGCACAGATGAGCCGGTTGAGTGAACGTACCGGCATAACAGACCCTTCCACCTGGACTGTTTTTTACGATTCAGTGTTTCATGTCGTCTGGGTAGGAACCATTCGCCAGGGCCTCTTCAGGATGCCTTTCCCCTGTTTCGACTGGTATGGTCCTTCATATTTCGGACTTACCTCCATAAAGATCAACAACATTTACTCCGATAAGAAGGATCATCTGTGGATCGCAACATCAAGGCAGATCATCCGTATGTCGGGAAATGGAGGATATTACATCTATCCTAACCACTTGATAAAATCTGCCCAATCGGCGGCGGCTGTCAGATACCATCCACTGTTGGCTGCACACCAGGTTGACCGGTTTGGTTCCTATGAGAAATATGAAAAGCTGATTGCCGAGGGCAAATTTCCGTTCCCAAACCCGTATCATCACATTGTCAGTGACCTGGGAAGCGAATTGGACGTTAAGGCTGGCTCATTATATGACCCCCTCACATATGCAAAAAATGCCATGAACCTCGAAAAGAGATTTTCAGACACTTCGGCAGTTTGTTTTTTTGCCATCGGGGAAGACTCTCGTGAAAATATTTATGTTTCGGGAGGATTCGGGCTGAACCGGTTTAAGGAGGGGAGCAATATGAGAAATCCTGAGGCGATTCCCGTGAGGGGCAACATCTGGGTTTTTGCCTTCGATGAGTCCGATACACTCTTCGGGTCTTCTTATTGGGATCATGGCATCTGGCATTGCGCCATAAATCCTGAGATCCAGTACCCGTCGCGATACTTTTATTCTGCTGAAAGGGAAAATGCCCCGTTGAGTCCCATCAGGATGATCTCCAGGGGAGATGAGATCTGGAGTGCCAGTCACCTGGGAGGCCTTTACCTTACCAGGGATGGAAAGAATTATGCGTTCAGCAAAATCGATTCAACCCTCCCTCAAAACATCAATGATATTTGTTTTGACGGTTCCGAAAATATCATAGCAGGAGCAAATAACGGCGAGGTTTTGATTGCGAGAGTTGAAGATGGAATGTTAAAAACGATTTCCAGGCTTGGCAGCAAGGATGGAATGGTGGGTAAAAGCATCCGGTGGATCCAGTCAGATCAGAAGGGATACCTGTATGTGGGAACCAATTCGGGCCTCAACCTGATAAACCTTGATACCCTCTATGAAACTGGTCATGCTAAAGTGAAGTTTTTCTCTCCCTCAACGGGTTTTAATGAACTGAATGTGATCGGGGCGGTGGCTGATTCGCGGGGAGACATTTGGGTGGCTACAGAAAAGAAATTATGCCGGATACACCATGACCTGATTCTTTGTGATCCGGTTCATGCGGCCAGACTTGTGTTTACCGGGATTGAAATCAACTACCATCCGGTTGATCGGTATTCCGGTTATGAGATGCATTCCTGGTTTGACTTTCCTCTTAAACCGTTGAAGCTTGCGCACCATCAAAACAATCTGATTTTTTATTTTGATGCATTGAATTACCTCAACACTGATCAGCAACGTTTCAGGTACCGTCTTATCCCGGTTATCACTGAATGGAGCGATTATTCGGCCGATCGGAAAGCGGTTTTTACGACCCTGCAACCTGGGGAATATACCCTTGAGGTTGAAGGTGTGAACACACTGGATCCGAAACAGGTTAGCCAGTTGCAATATTCTTTCACCATAGAGCCGCCTTTTTACTTAACCTGGTGGTTTCTGCTGTTAACGGTTGTATTCCTTGCGGGAATTGGGCTAGTTATCCTCCACTGGAGAGCAAAGCAGATCAGGAAACAGGAAAAAAAGAAAGCGGATATCCGCCTGGAACTCAACAGCCTTGAGATGAAAGCCATGAAGGCCCAGATGAATCCGCATTTCATCTTTAATGCCATCAATTCCATCCAGAGCTTTATTTTGAGCAACAATGTTGACAAGGCATTGTACTACCTTTCCATGTTCTCAAAACTCGTCAGGAAGACGTTGGAAAACTCCTCCAAAGATTTGATTCCCCTTTATGAAGAATTGACCTACCTCGACTTCTACATTGAACTTGAGAAAATGAGGTTTGAAGGAGAGTTTACCGCATCCACCGAAATTGACCCTCAGCTTCCCCTTGAGACGGTCATGATCCCACCCATGATCATTCAGCCATTTGTTGAAAATGCTATCAAGCACGGGTTGTTGAAACTGGAGAAGACGGGGCACCTTAAAATAGAAGTTAAGAAACTGGACCCTGACCGGTTTCAGTTTGTCATTGAAGACAATGGCATCGGCCGCCTGAGAGCTTCTGAGATGAAACAATATGAACGCCAATCATACAAATCCAAAGGCCTCGAGATTACCAATACCCGCATGCGTCTGTTAAATGAGAACAGCCTTTCCGGAAAATTTGAGATCGTTACAGCCGACCTCACCGACGCCAATGGCAATCCTGCCGGAACAAGGGTGGAGGTGACCTTCCCGCTGTAGGAGCGGGAATTCTATTGCCCGGTACTGTATAATGTGTGAACTCTTCTGGTGGTCGTGAAATTGGTGAACGTTATAGTCCTTGTACAATTTGTTTTAAAGACGTATATTCGCTGTACCCATGTTAACGTTTCTCTTTAAACCCGGGAAGTATGAATCGGAACATCAATCTCCTTGCTATCCTGGGCCTGACGCTGCTTTTGGCCTGCATCAAGCCTTTTGATCCGGTCATCGACAGCAATGCCGCGAGCAAGTACGTCGTATCGGGCCGGGTTACCAATGCGGAAGGCTGGCAGGAGGTTCAGGTCTCCCTCTCCTCTCCCATCGAATCTCCGGAATATATCCCTGCAGGGTCGTGCCAGGTGACAATTCTTGACGACAAGGGGAATCTGTTTGCCATGGAGGAATACCTGCCCGGACTTTACCGCGTGTGGATGGACCAGCAATACCTTGTCCCCGGAACCTCCTACCAGGTAAAGGTTTTAACACCCGATGGCGAAGAGCTTGAGTCGGGATTTGACCGGATGCCGATTGGCCCTTCCATCGATTCTGTCTATTTTCACGTTGAAGATATTCCTACAACCGATCCCGGGATAAACCACAGGGTCGTGCAATTTTACGTGGACCTGAATGCCATTGGGGACTACAGCCAGTATTACCAATGGGAGATTGTGGAGACCTGGGAATACGAAGCGGCCCTTCCCGTGGAATATTACTACGACGGTACCTTTCACGAGGTGAGACCGCCCGATTATACCAACAAGGTTTGCTGGATCACCAAATCAGTGAAGAATATCTTTACCGTTTCCACGAGAAGCCTTTCACAGAATATCTACAATCAATACCCGTTGCAGACTGTCGACGGGACCAGCTCCTCCCGCCTTGGGATCATGTACAGCACCCTGGTAAGCCAGCTTGCCCTGAGCGAGAAGGCTTACAATTACTGGGACGAACTGAGGATCAACAGCAACGAACAGGGCGGCCTCTATGAAAAACAACCCTATGCCATCAAAGGCAACCTGGTGAATGTCAGCAACCCCGATAAATACGTCCTGGGATATTTTTATGCAGCGTCCGAGACTTCCCGAAGGTACTTTTACCATGATATTGAAGGGATTGTCCTCGATTTCAACGATGAGTGCTACCAGACCGCGACGTTTCCATACTTCTGGCAATCTGTGATGCCCGAGGAATATCCCGTATACTACTTTTACAACGAATCCGGGGCGTTGAGAATTCTGAACCCTTCCTGTGTCGACTGCCGGCTTCAGGGTGGAACCACCGTAAAACCCGCTTTCTGGCCTGAGTAGCAAATGAAGAGCCGTTTCATTTGACCCCTCCTGCCCTATCCTGTCAGACGAAACAGTTGGTTGATATCAGGAGCCAGATATTGTCGTTTAGAGGGATTAATGTGAAAACCTGTCAATTTTTCAGATTCTACGTTCAACTCATCCGTGCAAAAGAGTGTCAAAGGGAAATGGTGAAATAAAATGTATCTACTCCTGAATTTTTCATACTTTTAGAACTCATATAAAAACAACGAAACTATTTGTTATGAAAACAAGATCCATCCTTTTCACAATTATTGCCATGTTGACTGTAACAACTTTGGTTTTCCAGTCCTGCAAGAAAAAAGATGATCCTCCTGACATCACGCCTACAACCGGATTTTTTACTGACGCACGTGATGGCCAGCAATATGCCTATGTTGTCATAGGCAGCCAAATCTGGATGGCTCAAAACCTTAACTACCAAACCGCAAACTCATATTGGTATGACGACAACAGTGCGAACGGCGATATATACGGCCGGCTTTATACATGGGAGGAAGCCTTAACAGTCTGCCCAAGCGGATGGCATTTGCCCAGCGACAATGAATGGAAAACTCTCGGGATGGCATTGGGGATGAGCCAGGGTGAGGCGGATTCCACTGGTTTTCAAGGTACCGACCAGGGCAAAAAGATGAAAGCCATCAGTGGCTGGAACAGCAATGGCAACGGCACCAACAGCAGCGGCTTCAACGCCCTTCCCGGGGGACTCCGCAGCAGCGGTGGAGTGTTCTATGATCTGGGTCTTTTGGGTCACTGGTGGTCTTCTACCGAGAGCCTGACTTCGACCGCATGGCTCCGGTACCTGCGTTACGACCGCGACCAGGTGGGCCGCGACGGCTGGAATAAGGAGAATTACCTCAGTGTCCGTTGCATCAAGGACTGAGTGGATCTCTTTTGCCTGACATCCGTTGTCAGAAGACACCAGACGGAATGCTCCCGATTTTCAGCCCGAACCAGAATTCGATGCCTTGCAATTGATTGATTAGCCAGGCAAAAGAAAATTATATTGAGGTTAAATCCCGTCCTTCTGAACATTTCGGCTCAATGCAAAGGATCATTATCGAAATTTGTTTCGTAGCAAAAATCTGTTTTGTTGACGAGTGAAGCTTTAACCTCATGCTCGAAATCATTGGAGGTGCGATCTCTGGCAATTTCTCTCTGAATTCACTATCTGGCAGGCTGAAATAGTGTTCCAAGTACCTTTTATCAAAATCAAATGAAGAGACATGTGGTGGCAACAATGAAGGGGCAAACGTTGACTTGCCAGAGCCATTACACCCGGCAATAATAGTGAGATCAGGCATTTGAATTCATAGGATGGATGAACTTCCGACCGGATGAACTACGCTTTTTTCTTTTCTGAAACCGTTGCTCTTTTGGTATTACGATAGTTTTGAGAATCCTGTCAGCTTCCTTCATTTGTTTAGCAACTGTAACACCGGTAATTAGCACCTGCTCTGTCATAGTGCAAAGATACATCAATTTTTCATAAAAAGGCTGGATCACTGGATGACTGGATCACTGGATGCTGGCCGGTTACGATGTGAAAGCCGCGGGGCTTGGGGGAGAGGATTCTTTTTATTCTATTATTTTATTTAACTCTATTTCATAATCAAACTGCAAATCCTCATGTAAAGAGTATATGGTTTTTTTGATCGCTTCTATTTGATGTTTGTAAATATTATTAAGCGCTGTATTTTCTTCCATGGATGGGCTCATCTTTTTAAGTTCGCAACAGAAACAAAGCAATAAATCTATCTCTGTTTCTTTTTTCTTTGAATATTGGATATACTTCTTAACAGCACGCAATATTTTACGTACACTCTTTTTGATAAAATAATAATTCCGTTTGTTTACCTGTTCAAACAGTTCACCTTGTGAACGACTACTTAATTCTAGTTTGAGTGCTCTTATAGAGGCTGCTTTCACAGATGAAATTTTAATATTGTTTGAGCATTTCTTCCTACTTGCTGCTAACGTTTTGTGTGTTTGTTTTGTTTGCTTTTTGAATCTTATCATAATCGGTTAAAGCCAATTTTATGCTCGAAATTACCAGATCGGGTTCATCCGTTTGAACAAAATGGCTTGAGTTTGAACAATAAAACAACTTTCCATATTTCAGGGGATATAAAAGTTCTAACCATCTTTTCATTTGGATGTTACTATTAATTCTCCACATCTCCTCCCTGTCATAAATTGTTGGTGGTTCAGAATCAGAAAAACCACCTGCTTTAATAAAATGTACTGGCACGTCTGGCAAAGGATTCCGGTCGCACTCTTCAAAATCTGTTTTGGTCAATTGCCTTGATATTTTTACTTCTTCTACATAATACCCTGGCATTTCTGTATAGAGTCTTTCAATGAAATTCTTATACGGTTGCCCAAATATAGAATCAATCTGATGCTGGGTAAGTCCAATTTCCAGATAAGGCAGGTCGCCCATCTCCTCCTTTTTTGTGAAATCAATAGGATCAATAAAAATAAGACCCGCAATTTCATTGGGATAGTATGAGGCAAAACTTCTGATATAGGCTCCGCCAAAAGAATGTGATACCAATAAATAAGGAGGTTTTAGTCCCTTTTCTATTAGCATTTCTCTCAAATTATTGACAATATGCTCAGTTGTAGGAGGCAGGCTGTCGTCTTCCGACTCTCCAATCCTTGGACGGTTATAGGCAAAAACAGCATTTGTTTTTGAAACTTCATCAATGATAGCTTTCCACCGATCATAGGTGTCAGCCATTCCATTTTCAAATACGATTACTGGTTTATTCATTTGATTATTCTTCATACCAGTTGTATATACTTCAACCTTGTAACCATTCAACGTAATAAAGTCCAAACCGGCAAAAGCTTTGTCTTTATTTGCTTTAACTATTTCAATAAGGGGATTCCATCTGCTATCTGTGTACAACGATTTTAAATCCGGGTCAGACTTTATATGCCCGTAATTGGTGTAATTCATTAATGTTGTAATGTAATTTAAATAAAAGAATGCGCTATCCGCGTTGTTTGCTAAAGCATAAGAACATGCGGCATTATAACGATGGTTCATTGTTATTTTAGCATCAGGTGCATTAAAAGCATCAGAAAACGCAAGACCAGAGTTCTTATATTCTTTTACCTGATAAAGGGAGTCTGCTTTTCTGATAAGAACATCATACTTCTGATGATTTTTCTGAGCAATCAAGGATGTTGCAGAAATCAGGAGGGCGAGTAAAAAAGTTGCCGTTTTCATATATTTTTTTCATTAATGAGTACAATCAAGGTTGAAATAAACATGCCGATAGCGGTTAGTATAAGAATAGTAGCCGCCTGCGCTGAAATTTAATTTATCAGTTCATCTATCACAGTTCTTATTTTATTATCCGTAGTTCCTTTCCCGTAGCCATTTATTACTTCCTTAACCACTCTGTTTTCATCAAGAATAAAGAATACAGGATAAGACTTAATCGAATAGTCTTTCAGAACATCCTTGGTTGATAACAAGAATTTGTAATCAAATTTATTCCTTTCCATGTAGTTTTTTAGAACATTGGTATTGTTGCTCGTGCTTTCAATTGCTACAAAATCAAAATCCGCTATTCTGTAATCTTTATGCAACTCTTTTAAAAATGGAATTGAGGCTTTACAAGGCCCACAACTAACACTTGTAAATTGAATCATCAATACCTTACTTTTAAAATCGGATAAAGAAACATATTGGTTGTTTACTGTTTGCAATCTCCAGGTGCTGGCTTTATGGTTTATCAAAGCATTTTTCTTATTGTCGGCTTGTCTGTATCCATAAGGTCTTATTTCATAATCTGAAAGGAAATAATCAGAAGCTTTAAAGTCTTTTATATCCAGCTTGTTGAATTCAGTATCCTGACAAGTTGTGACTGAAATATTATGGGACATTTCTCGTCTGACTTTATAGGGCAAATCTGTTTTTTTATCTATCCATAGTTCATAGATTGAAGTAGGGTCGCCAATATCAAATGGTGGAGTAGGTATATGATAGGCTTTCCCAAAAAATTCTACCTGTTTATCTTCGTTTATAGTCAAACGTACATAAATATCATTTTTTTGTTCCTTCATTTCCAAAGATATGCTGCCTTGAGAAGTGAGTGCATACGTTACAATATTTGTCACATAGTTAAAGAAAGGAGGAGTTAACGCTCTAAATGGTAGTTTTCGTACGGTAAAACTGTCGATGATAATTCCTTTTTTGTCATTATTAAACAAAGCTCTCATTTGACCATCGTAGCAAAATACAGGTTTTAATGTATCTGCCTTATTTAGTAACACAAACTTTGCTCCTATTGTAGTGTCACTTGGGTTATTATACTCTTTTACAAATGAATAGTTTATTTGAGAAGCAGAAGTATCGCCTGGATTCCAGTTTTCTCCTATCATATTGTAGGTTGCCGACTCAATTTTATCAAGTTTGTTCAAAACCGTTTTCAGGTAATCTTTTGACGTGTAATTCTCCTTGCACGCACTAAGTAAAACAATTAGTAAAGTCGAGCTAATAATGAGTTTTTTAATCATGGTAGTATTTTGCTAATATGTATTTCTGTTTTTTTACGCACAACGTGTAGGTATCCATCTAATTGAAGATACTTCTTCCTTAGTTCTATCCCATTTTATGCCTTCTGATTATCGAACCCATACTCTATTTCTAAAACAAATGTAGTTTGTTTTTCTGTCATATTAAATAAATATAAGTTCAACTAATACGTGGACAAACCGGAGCATTTGACCACCCTACGCCGATTTTTTTTGACCACCACTTCAACCTATTAACAATAAATGCTCAGGAGTGGTCAGTTTACTCCGGTTCAGAGGGATCAATCAAACTGGTTTGTCCAATCTACCTCCGAGACTTCAGGGTCCTGTTGCGCGACTGGCTCATTCTTCTGAGGCCTTACAGAGGTCTGCGTCAGGTCATAACCTGTCAATGAAACGTTGCTTATTGCATCAAAAATTCATATCTTTATCAAACTTGTTTCCAACCACAGGGAGATGAGAATAAGATAATGAAGAATCAAAAAGACCATGGATCAAACCCGGTTATTGACCTTTCAATAACAGGTATCAGCCAGAAAGCCATTGCTAAAATTGTGACGACCTGGGAGGAATCTGGAAGTCCTCCTCCCGTTATCCATCCGGATATTTTGCCTCAGGACAAAGCAAACCTGATAACCCTGATGCATGAGTGTATCAGCGAGGAGGGAGGTGACATCTCAAGACAGGCGAAAGTGGCGCATCTTGGCCTGATCTATATCGGCTCATCAAAGAAAGGGAAAGAACGACTCCTCCGGATACTTGCACGCAATTTCGATGTGGATACGATGGTACTGGATGAAAAGATAGGTATTTTAAGATCGGCCAAAAATGAAGCCGAACGTGTAAGGGCAGAACTTATGCTCAGAGAGGCGTTGATCCCCCCAAGAGTAAAACTGTTGCGACATCTTATCAAGCTGCCCAATGGATTCATCTTCCTGAAAGATATGAGGCGGGATCTGCTCCCTATGATCAAGTCAATACCCCGGTTAAAAAAGCTCGACATTGATCTTGAAAACCTGCTGAGTGCCTATTTTGATGTGAACCTGCTCGACTTGCAGGAGATAACCTGGAACTCTCCCGCCGCACTGCTTGAGAAGTTAATGGAATATGAGAAGGTTCATAAGATCCACTCGTGGGAAGATCTGAAGCACCGGCTCTTTACTGATCACAGGGTGTTTGCTTTCTTCCATTTCCGTATGCCCAACGATCCGCTGATCTTCCTGGAAGTCGCACTCGTAAACGGAATGCCGGGAAGTATCCAAAAGTTATTGGATGTTCATGCACCGGTCACAGATCCTGCACAAGCTGATACAGCCATATTTTATTCCATTTCAAACACCCAGAAAGGGCTTGCCGGGATAAGCTATGGCAATTTTCTGATTAAACGGGTTGTAGAGAACCTTTCCAGCGAACTTCCCAACCTGAAAACATTTGCAACACTGTCTCCTATTCCTTGTTTTCGACAATGGCTTTATACTTACCTTCAGGAAGGAGGAGACATCCTCTTGCCGGCAAATGAAACAAAAAAAATCTGCGGGTTAGCCGGAAAGAGCCATGCAGCTGAAGGTTTATTGGAGATCCTCCGCAATGATTCCTGGACTAAGAGTGAAGAAAAAGAAAAAACCCTGAGGAGACCATTGATGCGATTATGTGCCCACTATCTGATCCATGTAAAAAGAGGAATGAGGGCATTTGATCCTGTAGCCCATTTTCATCTCTCAAATGGGGCAAAAATCCAGCATATACACTGGATGGCCGATGTTTCAAAGAAAGGGATCAGGCAGAGCTGCGGCATCATGCTAAATTACCACTACCGACTGAACAAGATTGTTCAGAATCACGAAACCTACCTGAAAACAGGAGAAGTATACGCTTCCAAAGATGCCAGATCCTGGTTGAAGTAGACCCCTATGTGG
>JACZJJ010000142.1 GCA_014860625.1 Bacteroidales bacterium
GATCACCTCTGTTTTCTCTCCTCGGGAAATGTTCAGAACGACTGTTGATCCTTCCAGTGGCTGGTAATCATCATTCAAAATGGTGAAATGGGCCAGAAAACCGGCTTCCTCATTATTGACCAGCGGTCCATACTCCATGAAGAGTTCCAGACTGTCGGCAAAGAGGGTTACACGGGAAGAGGCAGCTTCGTGCCCACCTTCCTCGGCTTCATGATCATGTGTGTCTGTTTGTTTCGGCTGGCATCCTGCCATCAGAAGTACAAGGCAAAAAATTATTCCGTATTTCATAATCAATATTTTCTCGCAAATTTTCGCTGATTATCCGCAGATCTCTTCTGCTTTAGTGATGATCGGTTACGAAAGAGGAGGTGCCCGTGAGGCGGAGGAGAGAATTCCCGGAGCGATGTAATCCCCGGGGAGATTATGGAGGAGTAATTTTAATGGGACGGATTCGGGAGCAAGTCTTACTTGCATAACAGCGGGTAACCCTGTCTGGGAAGATGTGTTGTTGCTGACGAGCAATACGCCGGGTGTTATTTCCCGTTGATTCGCCGGTGCCAGATAAAACTGCTTCAGCGAGCAGTTGAAATCCAATGGGTGTGCGGGACAGGAGGAGGGGGATGCTTCCTGTGCATGGCTGGTCTCTTCGTCGTGATGGTAACAGGCTGCCCCGTCGTGATGGTGGTGGGGAATGGCCGCATGGGAAACCAGGATTGCGGTTCCGAAACTCAGGATCAATATGGCCAGCCAGTGATTCATTCTGGGGCAAAGATAAAAAAAACCTTCTAGTGGTTTAATCTGTTTTTGTATCGGGCAATTACCTCTTGCTCTTTTCTCTTGTCGTCGATAAAAATGATTGTTCTGCCGTTATCGAGAACAATGGGGTATTTGTCTTTGATTGAGCCATTCTCTGTTGTTTCTTTTTGAGGAATGCGTTGATAGTTCATAGTGCTTTGTCTGGGGTTAGATTAACCGTTTGGAGCGGTTTGGTGGATTATTGGCAAGGTACGGCTTTATTTTGACGAATCGGAATAATTATTGCAAAACTATCTGTCAATCCTTTTCCTACCTTTGATACAAAGTAGAACAATCTGCCATGAATCCCGACCGATTAATCATCTTTGATGGTGTCTGCAATTTGTGCAACGGAACAGTTCGGTTTATCATCAGCCGCGACAGGAAGAAACGATTTAAATTTTTGCCGCTTCAATCAGAAGCTGGACACGAGATGCTATCAACTCTCAGTTTGACTCAACTAAACCAGTCAACTGTTGCATACATTAAAGATGGGATTCTTTACCAAAAATCAGCAGCTGTATTGAACATTCTGAGAGACCTTGGGGGATGCTGGAAACTTTTTTACGGATTGGTTGTTGTTCCATCGTTTATCCGGGACGGCATCTACGATATTGTCGCCAGGAAACGGAACAGGTGGTTCGGACGCAGGGATAGCTGCATGATCCCTTCGCCTGATATCAGGGAGAGATTTCTTTAAAAATGACCATGTACTCTCACTCCTCTTTATCCGTCATGTACCCGAAGCGCTTCAGGAGGCGTTCATTCTCACGCCAGTTTTTTTCCACCTTAATGGTCAGTCCGAGGAAAATATGCTTATCCAGGAAGGCTTCAATCTCTTTCCGGGCATCCATACCCAGCTTTTTGATCGATTTCCCCTGCTTGCCAAGCAATATCGCTTTCTGCGATTCGCGCGAAACATAGATGGTGGCTTCGATCCGGTCGAGGTTCTCATCCTCCTTGAAGGAATCGATGATCACTTCACAGGAGTAGGGGACCTCTTCGCCGAACAGCAGGAAGATCTTCTCCCGGATGATCTCTGAAACAAAGAAACGTTCGGTGCGGTCGGAGAGTTCATCTTTGGGGTAATATTCGGGACCTTCGGGAAGCCGGTCGATGATCATGTCAAGAAGCCTTCCCAGGTTGAATACATGCAATGCCGAAACCGGGATGATCTCGGCGGAGGGGAACTGCTTGGCCCACTTCTCAATAGCTTGTTTTACAATCGGCTCGGAAGAGAGATCCACTTTGTTGATCACCACGATCAGGGGTGTTGCACTTTCCCGAAGCCGTTCAATGATCTGTTCGTTATCGAACGGGGTATCGATTTCCGTTACCAGCAGAACGACATCGGCATCAGAGAGAGAAGCCATTACTGCCGACATCATCGAACGGTGAAGCATATAATGTGGTTTGATGATGCCGGGGGTGTCGGAATAGACGATCTGGAAATCCTCACCGCTGAGAATCCCCATGATGCGGTGACGGGTCGTTTGGGCTTTGGGAGTGATGATGGACAGACGCTCTCCTACGAGGGCATTCATCAGGGTTGATTTCCCCACGTTGGGATACCCGATGATCGATACAAATCCTGCTTTGTGTGCCATATTTTCATAGAAATTTGCAGGGATTTGGAATCTTTGCTATATTTGCATCCCCATTTGAGGACAAAAGTACTTAAAAATATATTGCGGGGTGGAGCAGAGGTAGCTCGTTGGGCTCATAACCCAAAGGTCATAGGTTCGAATCCTGTCCCCGCTACACAGAAAAGCCGTGAGAATCACGGCTTTTTTTTTAATCGTTAAACCCCTGATGTTTATTACTTTTGCAGCCTTGATACAATCCTGCATTAGTCACAATCGAACACAACATGGCAACAAAAATATTTTGGGAAGAACACGGCATCCTTTTCAAGCATTCAGAAACAATTACCGATGAAGAGGTAATGAGGATGAATGATATCATGTACGGGGATGTGCGGTTTGAATCGATTGTTTATCAGATTGCTGATTATACCGATGTTACCTCAAACCTGATAACCGAAAAAGATGCGAAAGTAATTAGCACACTGGATAAGGTTTCTGCGCAATGGAGTTCCCAAAGAATGCGGCTTGCTGTAGTGACCAGAGATGAGAAGTTTATTCCTGTCGTTGAAGGTTATTTCAAAGAGTTTGAGGGGACCTTCTGGGAAGGCATGATTTTCGAAAACCTATCTGATGCATATGCCTGGGTCAAACAGATAACGTAAACCAGAACCGGATTCCTTTTCATGATTGGTGCCAATGGTGATGAAGGTTGTTTCTCCCATAACTGGCTGTATCTTTTTCTCTGTTCCAGCAAGTGTGAAGTGAATCGGTTAGTGACCATTTAACCCCCTTTTTTAGTACCTTCGCAGATTATACCTGATCTTATGCCCATCTTAGCCATTGTAGGCCGCCCCAACGTTGGAAAATCCACCCTCTTCAACCGCCTTGTTGGGCGACGTGAAGCCATCACAGACATAACCAGCGGAGTAACCCGCGACCGTCATTACGGCAAATCGGATTGGAACGGCGTAGAGTTCTCCGTGATCGATACGGGAGGATATGTCGACCAGTCGGGCGATGTGTTTGAAAAGGAGATCAAGAAGCAAGTAACCCTGGCCGTTGAGGAGGCTGACTGCATCCTTTTTATGGTAGATGCACGCGAAGGTCTCACCGGGATGGACCAGGATGTTGCCGTAGTGCTTCGACGGTCAAAAAAGCCCGTGTTCCTGGTTGTCAACAAGGTTGACACCAATAAGCAGATCCACGATATCTCTGAATTTTACAAATTAGGATTGGGAGAGATCTTCAGCATTTCCGCCATCAGCGGCAGCGGGACAGGTGAGATTCTGGATGCCGTAGTGGCATCATTTCCTGTCGTTGCTGGGCATGATACCTCTCTACAGGGGTATGATACCTCAACAGATAGGCACTCCCGTTCTCACCTTGACGACGAACCTGTCGATGAGATCCCGGAAATCCCACGTATCGCCATCGTCGGTCGCCCCAATGCGGGAAAATCGTCCCTGGTGAACCTTTTGCTGGGAAACGAACGCACGATTGTGACGCCAATCGCGGGAACAACCCGCGATTCAATCCATTCGACCTACAATGCATTTGGTCTCGAATTTCAGCTGATCGATACTGCCGGCATCCGGAAGAAAGGAAAAGTAAAAGAAGATATCGAATTCTATTCGGTGATGCGGGCTATCGGGTCGATCGAGAACAGTGATGTCTGCATCCTGATGATCGATGCCGAAAGGGGGTTTGAATCACAGGATATCAATATTTTCTCTCTCATTCAGAAAAACCACAAAGGGGTTGTGATCCTGGTTAACAAGTGGGACCTTGTTGAAAAAGAGACCAATACCCACAAAGAGTTTGATGAGATGATCAGGGAAAAGATTGCTCCGTTTAAGGATGTTCCAATCCTCTTTACTTCGGTCATCCAGAAACAGCGAATCCTGAAAGCGGTTGAGACAGCCATTGCTGTCTTTAAACGGAAGTCCAGGAAAATCCCGACCCGTGAGCTCAACGACATCATGCTGCCAATTATCGCTCAGTATCCTCCCCCCAGGGTGAAGGATAAACTCATCAAAATCAAATTTGTTACCCAGCTACAGAAACACTACCCGATCTTTGTCTTTTTTTGCAGTCACCCGCAATACGTTAGAGAGAGTTATGAACGTTTTCTTGAAAACAAGCTTCGGGAAAAGTTCGACTTCAACGGGGTGCCGATCGAGATTTTCTTCAGGCAAAAGTAATGCATGGAAGAGAGTAAGCGGATTGATAAATGGCTCTGGGAAGTGCGGGTGTTCAAAACCCGCAACCAGGCTTCAATCGCATGCAGGGCAGGGAAGGTAAGGATTGACAACCAGGTCGTAAAACCTTCACGTGAACTGAATCCGGGCGATCTGATAACCTATAACCAGACTCCCTTAACCAGAACGTTTCAGGTCATTGGGTTCCCAAAAAGCAGGGTGGGAGCTAAGTTTCTCGACACGTTTATGGAGGAACTAACCCCTGAAGAGGAATTTATGAAGCTGAAGATGATCTGGGAGGTCAATTTTGAATACCGCGACAGGGGAATCGGACGTCCTACGAAGAGGCAGCGACGCGAGATTGAAGAGTTAAAAAAGCACTGGAAAGAGTAACATGCGCAGGGGTATCCGAACCGAATCACTCACCGAGCTGGTTTTCCGAGACCGTAACAAGGATTATGGCTCTTACCAGTTGCAGAGACGGTACCTTCAAACGCTGCTTGTCTCGGGCTGCATCGGAACAACTCTGTTCCTTTTGCTCGTGGGGATCCCCTTTTTAATTTATATGGTTCAGGATGTCAGGATGGATCTTGATATGGAATACATTTACGAGGTAGAGTATATTCCTTTTGCCCCTCCCGAGGATGCGGCACTGGTGGAGATGGCAAAAGCCCATGCAACTCCTCCCTCAGAAAAACAACAGATCCCTGTCGTGACCGATTCGGTGATTCCGGAGGAGAAACCGAAACCTGTACATGAGGAGGTTAACAAACAGGATGAGGAGCCGGAGGAGGTAGATACATCTTCATATGGGACAGGAGGTGAGGAAATCGGAAAGCAGGCGAATACCGACACGGCAATTGCTACAACCATCGATGTTTATCCCCGCTACCCCGGGGGTGACGAGGCACGTCTCTTCTATCTGCGCAGGCATGTAACCTACCCGAAAGAAGCCGTGGACAAGGGAATTGAAGGGGTTGTCATGGTCGTCTTTGTGGTAGAAGTGGATGGCACGGTAACCAACGTAAAGCTGCTGCAGGGTATCGGTGGCGGCTGTGATGAGGAGGCAGTCCGGATAACCCGTGAGATGCCAAAATGGAGCCCGGGCAAGAGAAGCGGACACGCAGTGCGTGTATTGGTGAAGATGCCGATTGTATTTGGAATCCCCAAAAAAAAATAGGGGCAGGTTTAAAACCCGCCCCTATTGTTATCTGAATCGCCCTTACTCTTTATCAGTAAGATGGGAAAATTATTTCTTACCTGGATCTTCCTTAGCTGGTTTTGCTGCCGGTTTGCCATGTGAACAGCAAGAGCTTGACGTCTTGGCTTTTGAACAATCGGTCTTCTTGGCGCAATCAGTTTTTGATTTATCAGTCTGTTCAGTCTTGGCAGGTTCTGTCTTCGTTACAGGTTTTTGTGGCTCCTGTGCGAATGACATGCCAACAATGAATAAAAATGTTGCGATTAAAATAGCTGTTTTTTTCATGTTAATTTCGAATTTATAGGTTTTACTTTAGACTCAATTTAGATAACGCAAATATATAAATAAAAGTGCATACATGGATGAGAAAACAATTAAAAAATGTTAATCGCCATGTTTAATGCCAAAAATGGCCTCTTTTACGATGGCACGAAAGGCGGCTTTTTCGAAGGGTTTGGCAATGTAGTGTGTACACCCTTCGGCAAGCAGTTTTTCCCTGTCACCGAGCATGGTATAGCCTGTCACAGCAATGACAGGAGTCTCTTTATACCCTGGAATCTTTTTGATTTTTTTGGTAGCTTCAATGCCATCAATACCAGAACCCAGGTTGATGTCCATCAATACGGCATCATACTTCTTCTCAGTCGCCATTTTTACGGCAGTTTTTCCGTCGTATGCGTGTTCCATCAGGTACCCGGGCTTCAGAAAGAGCTCAATCAGGTTTCTGTTGATCATGTTGTCCTCAACAAGCAAAAGCAATGGAGTTTCTCTCACATTTTCCGTCGATGCCGGCTCATGCGAGCGATCAGTCTCCGCCGTGTCGGGAACAATCTGTTTCTCTGTTTTCAAAGAAGGTAGCCATATCGTGAAGGTTGATCCTTTCCCCGGGATGCTGTCAACCGAAAGCTTTCCACTCATCAGATCACAAATCCTCCGGCTGATTGTCAGCCCCAGTCCACTGCCCTGAAACTTCCGGTCATAGCCTTCGCTCGCCTGGCGGAACTCCTGAAAGATCATGTCGAAAAATTTCGGCTCAATGCCTACCCCTGTATCTTCAATCTCAATTGTTTGCCACGGAATGTTGTCCTTCATCACTGTTTTGGCCCGAATCGTAATCCCACCTTCCCGGGTGAATTTAATGGCATTGTCAACCAGTTGATAAAACAGCTGTTTGAACAGCGGAAGGTCGGTATAGACGACAAACTCTTCCGGAATTTCTCTCCGCAGTGTGAGTTTTTTTTCCTCTAAGTGATCTTCAAACTGTTTGCAGCTGGTTTCAATGACAGAGACCAAATCGAGGTGTTTGAACACCATCGTTACCTTGCCTGCCTGAAGTTGTGAAAGGGTGATGATCGCGTTGAGTGTTGACATCAGCCTTCTTCCCGAAAGATAAATGTTTTCGATCATCGGAAGGTATTCCGTCTCTTTGAGATCCTCCTGAAGCAGTTCCGAAAACCCCAGGATGCCATTTAAGGGAGTTCGAAGTTCATGACTGATATTGGAAAGAATGGAGGTCTTGAGACGGTCCGATTCCTCAGCCTTTTCTTTCGCCAGGATGAGCTGCTGCTCGTAGGTCTTCTTCTCTGTTACATCGCGGGCTACCATGAAAAGGTATTGTTCGCCGAAAAGAGTTACAAACTTCCCGCTTACCCGGATCTGGATAATGGTGGTATCGTCTCTTTCCCAGGAGGTCTCAATATCATGAAATTCCTTTACCTCCATGGTTTTCAGATCGTGTTTGCTGAGAGTTTCCTTTAAATCGATGCTCTGGATAAATCTCCTCCCTGAAGTTTGCAGGATCTCTTCCCTCGTGTGGCCCAGAAGATCAACGGCAGCCTGGTTTGCGTCGGCAATGGCAAAGTCGGAAAGCCGGATCAGCAGGATTGCGTCATGTGCTGTTTCGAACACTGCATGATATTTGATCTCGCTGCGCCGGATTGTTTCACGGGTCTTCTCCATCCGCTTTGTAATCCGCGCCAGCAGTTCATCGAAATCAATCGGTTTGGTGATGTAGTCATCCGCTCCCAGGGTCATCCCATACAAGATATCTTCCCGCTCGGCTTTTGCGGTTAGAAAGATAAACGGAATGAGAGAGGTGTTCACATCGCTTTTCAGCTTTTCGAATGTCTCATACCCATTCATTTTAGGCATGAAGATGTCGCAGAGGATCAGATCAGGCAACTCCCTGGATGCCAGTTCAACTCCCTGCTTACCATTCTCTGCCTCTATGACCTCCATGCCCTCCTCCTGGAGAAATTCCGCCAGGCTCTCCAATAGAATGGGGTCATCCTCAATAATCAGAATCTTGCTCATAATCTGTCGTTTTTGTTGTTCTTAGAGGAATCGATACACGGAATGTAGTTCCCTCGTTAACTTTACTGTCTAAACGGATAGATCCTTTCAGCAGATCAACACATCGTTTTACAATCGACATTCCCAGTCCGGTGCCCGGAAACCCTTCACTGTTGCTGCACCTGTGAAAAGGTTGAAACAGATGTTCCAGATCACGGTCAGGGATACCAATGCCCTGATCGGATACGATCATTTCGATGTGGTTGTTATTCCGTGTAACAGTAACCCTGACAGGTTTTTCCTGCGGGCTGAATTTTCCGGCATTGGAGAGCAAGTGAGAGAGGATTTGCCGGAGAAGTTCTTTATCGCTGTAAATGTCATCCGCCCCCTGGTCGATCTGGAGCTCCAGCTGGACTGGCAACTCTGAACTCTTTCGGAGATCAACGATAACATTGTTAACAAATTCATTGAGATGTATTTCTTCAGGATGCACCGTCAGGGCTCCTGTCTGATCTTTTGAGATCAGGGATACCTCTTCAAGAAGTGTGATCATCTTGCTGATCGATTCCTTCATCCGCCTGAGCACTTCAGCCTTCTTGTCATGCGACCACTTCTCTTCATACCTGGCCAGGAGCTGGACGTTGCTGGAGATGGCTGAGATTGGCGTCCTGAATTCATGGGATACCAGAGATATGAAATGTGATTTTAACTGATTCAACTCCTTCTGCTTCAATAACATCCTGGAGATTTCTATTTCGGCTTCCTTCCGGATTGTTATATTCCTGATAATGATCAGGTAATCGCCTATTTCGGTGGCAGAGACCATGGCTTCATAAGCCCTTTGCGACCCGTCTGGCATATGAAGGGTATATTCAAAGAGTTGACTTTTATGCTCCTTTTCCAGATCGAGGATGGCTTTCCTGTAGGCTGTTGCAACCTGTGAAGGCATGATCTCTTCTACCTGCTTTCCCATAAATTTATCAGGAGGGAGAAGAAGTTCCGTAGGATCGGGAACGTGATAATCGGTGATGTTTCCTGTGAGACTTATACGGAACATCAAATCCGGAATTGCATTGAGCAGTGAACGGGATTTAGCTTCGGAAAAAGCCACCGACTCAAGGGCTTTGCTATTCTCTTTCAGCACGGCATCGAGCTCCTTGCGCTGAGAGAAGAAATGCTGGAGCAAAATCCCTATTTTCCCAATCTCATCCTTGCGGTGAATCAGAGCATCAACAGAATCGGGATCCTGTTGAGCCAGGGAATGGGCTATTTGATTCAATGGCTTGATGACCCAGAAATGAATGGCTAAAAAGAACAGGCCAATCAATAGAACAAAACGGGCAATGGAGATGTAGGTCCAAAGATAAATAGGTAACCATTCAACGATTTCATTGTTCAGCAAAAAGAGGTTCGGAACAATGGTTATAACGAAGGCTACAACAAATAATACCAGAAATTTATACTGGATTTTCATGGATATAGTAACCCTAAAATTATATCCAAAAATATTCTATATCAAGACGATTTCCTAATGAATTGATGGTTTCTTAGTATGTGTAACCGTTAGCAGCATAGATATGCCTGTTTTACTAGTAACTGTGACGGAAAAAACAGGCTGAAATGCCCTTACTCCCGGTTTTTCGAGTCGATGATGAGTGTTACTGGGCCATCATTTACCAAAAAGACCTCCATCATGGCCCCAAAATCACCTGTTTGAACAGGTTTCCCCAACATCTTTTCGAGGCTCCTGACAAATTCAGTATACAGGGGAATGGCGGTCTCGGGTCTTGCCGCCCGGATGTATGATGGGCGGTTCCCTTTTTTGATGCTTGCATGAAGCGTAAACTGGCTGACAACTAGGATTTCTCCATCTGCTTCGGTCACAGGCTTGTTCATCACCCCGTCATCATCCGGAAATACCCGCAGCCGAATCACCTTGCCTGTTAACCACTCGATATCATCCTGTGTGTCAGCCTCCTCGATCCCAACAAGAAGCAGAAGGCCGCTGCCGATGGAAGCAATAGAATTTCCGGCTATTGAAACGGACGCCTGGCTCACCCGTTGAAGGACAATACGCATGTTGATCTTAGATTGATTCGATTTTCGATTTACGAATTTAACATTTTAGTTAGATTTGCAAAAAAGGAATCCATGACAAAGCTCAGTGTCAACATAAATAAAATCGCCACATTGAGAAATGCCCGCGGCGGTAACCAACCGGATCTGATGAAAGCGGCGATCGACTGCGAACGTTTTGGAGCCGAAGGAATAACCGTCCACCCGCGTCCTGATGAACGGCATATCCGCTACCAGGATGTGCTTGACCTGAAACCTCTCCTCACCACCGAATTCAATATTGAAGGCTATCCTTCCGAAGCCTTTATCAACCTGGTCAAAGGTGTTTGTCCGGCCCAGGTTACGCTGGTGCCTGACCCTCCCGAGGCATTGACTTCCAACGCAGGGTGGGATACCGTTACCCATCAGGGTTTTTTACGCGAGGTGATTGATGAATTCAAACGAAGCGGCATCAGAACCTCCATTTTTATTGAAACTGACCTGAAAATGATTGAGCATGCCCCTTCCACAGGCGCCGATAGGGTAGAACTCTATACGGAGGCCTATGCATCGCAATACAACGCCGACCGAAACAAGGCCATCCGTCCCTTTGTTGATGCTGCAACCCTGGTTCAAGAACTGGGAATGGGCCTCAATGCAGGTCATGATCTCAGTCTTGAAAACCTGAAATTCTTCCACCGGCAAATTCCCGGTTTGCTGGAAGTTTCCATCGGCCATGCCCTCATCTGCGATGCCCTATACGTTGGGCTCGAGAATGCGATTCAGCTCTATCTGAGGCAGTTGAAGGAATAGTTGGCAGTTGGCAGAAGGCAGTTGGCAGAAGGCAGTTCACAGGTTCAGTAGTAATCATTGATTTTTAATAGCATGAAAAAGATAATCTTTTCAACGACGTTACTCATTTTTACTCTTAGTGTATTTGCTGGAAACAATGAAGCTGGTAAGATGGAGAAGAAAGCGAAGAAGATCCATAGCCAGGTTCTCACCATTGATTCGCACAACGACACCCCCATGAGGATAGTAAGGCCCGGTTTCGACTGGAATGATCGCCATGATGCAAAGAGTGATCGTTCGCGTGTAGACCTGGTGCGGATGGAGGAGGGCGGGCTTGACGGTGCCTTTTTTGCCGTATTTGTCGGCCAGGGGCCACGTACACCGGAAGGGAACGAAGAGGCCAAACAAAAGGCGTTGACGGTGTTTGACACCCTGTTGCATGCCATCAGCCGGAGTCATGAAAGGATTGGACTTGCCCTTACACCAGCCGACGCATATCGCCTGGAGAAAGAGGGGAAACGAATCGCTTTTATCGGAGTGGAAAATGGATACCCGGTCGGTCGTGATCTTACCATGCTTCAAACGCTTTACGATCGGGGAGCCCGATACATCACACTTGTCCATACACGGAACAACGATATCTGCGATTCCTCTACCGACACGCTTGTTTTCGGCGGTCTGAGTAATTTTGGCAGTGAGGTAGTAACCGAGATGAACCGGTTGGGGATGATGATCGACGTGTCGCATGCTTCCGATTCCTCTTTCTATGATATTCTCCGGATCAGCCGTTCTCCGATTCTGGCTTCGCACTCCTGCGCCCGTGCACTGTGCGACAATCCACGGAACCTGAATGATGATGAACTCCGTGCACTGGCCGCCAATGGAGGGGTCATCCAGATGTGCATCCTGAGTGATTACGTCAAAACCCCTCAGCCCAATCCCGAACGCGACTCTGCCAGGGCAGCTTTGCGTGTCAAATTCCGAAACTTTGATAACCTCTCCGACGAAGAGATGAAGCAGGCCCGGAAAGAGTGGTATGGGCTGGAGGATAAGTTTCCCAGAGAACTTGCCACAGTGAGCGATGTGGTGGATCACATCGATCACATCGTTGAGGTGGCTGGGATTGACCACGTTGGTATTGGAACTGATTTCGACGGAGGCGGAGGGGTGTCGGGATGCTATGACGTATCGGAAATGGGAAACATCACACTCGAACTGGTCAGGCGGGGCTATAAAAAAGAGGATATCCGGAAGATATGGGGCGGCAACCTGATGCGGGTAATGAATGAGAATATAAGAGTAGCAACAGGGTTAGCCCAAAATTGATTAATTTCACTCCATCTAAGAATCATTGAATTTACTTCTATGAAACGTAAACATAAAATCCTGATGGCCGTCGCAGCTGTGATCCTGGCCATTGTCTTTATTCTTTTCTTTATCAGTCCCGATACAGTGAGCATGTGGACGGGAGGTGAGTAAATCATGTCTGGGTTCATTTCAGCTTTGCTAGACGGAGATCTGACAGCACTTCGAACGATTCCGAAGGCTGACTTGCATAACCACCTGTTGCTGGGGATGCCGCGGGACCGGTTGAGCGCGATCTCCGGCAGGGAGATCGTCCCCTTTCAATACACCGGGCAGGGAATCCAGGACATCAACAACTGGATCAGAACCCAGTATGTTCCCCTTCTCCAACTTCCGGCGATCCTCCCGAAACTGGTTGAAGCCGCATTTCAACAAGCGCTGGATGATGGTGTCACGGTTCTGGAGGCGAGCATTGATGCCGGATTCGGACATCTATACGGGATCCCGGCTTCAGAGCTGGTTGAGGCCCTGCGAAAGGCTCATCAGGAAATTGCCCCACACATCGACTTCAGCCCTTGTCTTGGTTTTTCCCGCAGCAAACCGGTAAGGCAACTGCTCCGTTATTTCGAGCCCTTTCTCGACCTGAACTACTTCACAGCCATTGATCTTTACGATGATGAACTTTTCCAACCGATTCAGAATTTCAGGGAGATCTATCGGTTTGCCAGGCAGCAGGGACTTCGATGTACCGCTCATGCAGGTGAATTTGGAACGGCAGAAGAGGTACGGGAGGCTGTTGAGGTGTTGGGCCTGGATGCCGTGCAACACGGTATCGCTGCAGCTTCCTCCCCGGATGTCATGAGGTGGCTTTCCGACCGCGGAACCACCCTGAACATTTGTCCCACCAGCAACCTTGTACTGAAACGGGTGCATTCCTATGCCACCCATCCGATCCGGATCCTTTTTGATCATGGAGTGAAGGTAACCATCAATACCGACGATGTTGCGCTGTTTAACCGGGGAGTATCTGAAGAATTTCTGAGCCTCTTTCAGGCAGGAGTGCTCTCGGCGGAAGAACTGGAAAATATCAGGGGGTTGGGGGTTAACGCTTCCTGAACCTTACCCGCTCCATTCCCTCCACAACCTTCCTGAGTGTATCATGCAGCAGGGTGAAGTAGAGGACGATTGACATCAGCCAGATCACACCAAAATTGAACCAGAGCGTGTCGATATGGAGTCCGAAGAGGTTTTTGTAGGGAGCGTAAAAATGGGCTCTCCCGAAGTGTGACCTGGGATCCATGAAGATGGGGTCTTTCTTACGGATCAACTTGCCATTGGCTTCAATGATTTTGTTGACAGAGTTCTGGTTCAGGGCAAAGTCGGCCAGGCTTTGGTTGTAATACTCCTGGCGCATTTTGTGAAGGGATTCCTGCCCTATGTCCCGAACCAGTTTCTCATAATAGGCATCCCGGTGGGAAGTAACGGAGGAGAGCCGGGAGGAGAAATACCGGGAGAGGGAGTCGAGGTATTGAGAGGTGGAAAGTTTAACCTCTGCCGTAAACCGTTCCGGTGTGAGATCATTCAGCATGTTGAAAGGTCCGAATCCGGCTTCCTGGCTTAACCGGGGAATCTCATTGTTCAGGATGTCGAAATAATTTTCCGTTTTCTTTTCTTCCCGCCCCAGTTTCAGATTTCTCTGGCAGGCGTCGAGCTCGGCCTGCAGGGTGGGAATCTGATAAGCTGAGATGAAGGAATAATAGCTCATCTCCTTCTCGTAGCCGTAGAATAGCCGTTCATACCTGTTGTCCTTGAACTGATGCACTGCCATGGCTTCATAGGACCACCGTGATGTCATCAGGTCACCCACGAATGGGACGTATATGCGTGAAGAGATCATCGGGTTGAGGTTGTCGAAGGGAACAATGGTTCCGCTCAGAAGGAGCTGTGGGACAAGGATGAATGGGATCAGAATGTAGATGGCTACCACTGACTTCATCCCTGAAGAGATATTCAGGCCAACCATGTTGGCAAAGCAGGAGGTGGCAAAAAGGATGAGGAAATAGCTCAGGAGCATGCCCCGGATGTCGAGAATCAGGTTTCCAACCATCACAAACGAAAAGGCCTGAATGGCGGAGAGTGCAAAAAGCAGTGCGATCTTGGAGTTGAGGTAGCTCCATCGGCTGAGGTGCAGGAATGCCTCCCGTTTGAGGATCTTCTGGTCGTGGATGATCTCTTCGGCGCTTACCATCATACCAAAAAACAGGGAGACGACCACACTCATAAAGAGGTAGGCTACCAGGTTGGAATTCATTCCGAAAATATACGTATCGCTTGGATAATACCGTGTAAGGAAAGCCAGGAGGGCCGCCAGAACAGGGGCTTCCAGCAGGTTGATGAGAAGGTATTGCGTGTTTGTGATCTTGGAAAGCAGGTTTCGTGTCCCGAAAATGCGGAATTGCTTGAAGAGGTTCGGTACCTGAAAGTGGTGTTTGGGAAGTTCATGTTTCCGGGTTTCCACTTTTAGCCCCGGCTGGATGTTTTTAGTAAAATGTTCATACCAGTCGCGGGGAGTGATTTTACGGTTGGTCCCCAGTTTGCCGTACTCATTGATGACTTTGGCTTCGGTGATCTGAAGGATCTGCTCGGGGTTTACATAGCCGCAGTTAAAGCATTCGCTTTCGTTGGGGTTTACGTGGCTGCTGAGGGTCTTGAAATATTTCAGCGCATCGATCGGGTTTCCGTAGTAGATGGGGTAGCCACCTTTGTCGAGGATCAGGAGTTTGTCGAAGAGCTTGAAAATGTCGGAAGAGGGCTGATGGATGTTGACCACCACAAGCCTCCCTTTGAGGGTTTGTTCCTTTAGCAGCAGCATCACCATTTCGGAGTCCATGGATGAGAGTCCGGATGTAGGCTCATCGGCAAAGAGGACCGAAGGTTCACGGATCAGCTCAAGGGCAATGTTTAGTCGTTTCCGCTGTCCGCCCGAAATAAATTTATTCAGCGGATCTCCGACTTTGAGGTGTTTGATCCCGGCCAGGCCGATGTCGGAAAGGATTTTCATCACCGCTTTCAGCAGTTGTTTCCTGGAAAATCCACTGAAGCAGAGTTTCGCGTTGTAGTAGAGGTTCTGGAATACGGTAAGTTCTTCTATCAGAAGGTCATCCTGGGGAACGAAGCCGATGATCCCTCTCAGTTGCTCGCGGTCGGACTGCAGGTCGTATCCGTTGATCAGTATCCGTCCTTTGGTGAGTGGAATGTTCCCGTTCAGGAGATTCAGAAGGGTTGATTTTCCAACGCCACTGCCTCCCATCACTCCGATCAGTTCACCCGAACCGGCGGTAAAGCTGAAAGGTTGGATTCCGTTGGTGCTGTTTTTAAAATGGAACTCAATCTCTTCCCCGGTATATTCAATGGCGATGGTCTCCCTGGTATGAAGAAACCTGGCCGCCACATCGGTATAATAGACAGGACTTATTTTAAGGCTGGTGAGAATGGAGCCATGGGTGAGGATAACGGCTCTGAATGGGATCAGGTTGTTCCCGTTGAAGTTGATCTCGTCTTTTCCGGTATACCTGCAGATAAATGAATGGATCTGTGGCAGGTATTGAATCAGAATCTGTCCGTCAAGATTCTCTCTGAGCATATGTTTTTGATCCTCAGGATGACTGACAGCATCGATGAGCAGGAGATTCTGCCGGTCGGGAACCTGGCTCTCAGGATCAAGGATAAATGCACAGCAGTTACAGAAGAGAGGCTCGGGGAGGTTAAATGTTTCACCGATGATCTTCAGGTACCTGTTTTCCTCTTCTGTCAAGGCAATGGACCCTTCCGGGCTCCTCCCATGCTCGTCTTCCAGGAATTCCAGGAACTTGATGAAAACGATCACCTTATCCTTCAACTGAAGCCCTTTGTTCACCCTCAGGCAGATCTCCGATATTTTTTCTGCCGTATCGGGAAGTTCATCACCCTCTTCAAAGGGCTGGTGGAAAAAGAGAAGCTCATCAAAGAGCTTGAGATACTCTTCCAGTTCCTGGCTGTTGAGATGGGATTTAAGGAAAGAGGAGATGATGGTACGGGTGCTCTCCCGGTTTGCCTGTTGCCCTGCTGCTGCCACAATGGCAAAGAGCTGGACAAGGGCCATTAAGATCGGTTCTGACATATCAGGCAAATCTGTAGAGACGGGGCATGCCCCGTCTCTACGGCATGCCCCGCCCGTACCGGAACATTATTGAATCAACGCATTCCGCACGCCTTCGATCACGTCATTGATGCCATTCGCCTGGGCCGCATCAAGTTGTTTTTCCGGTTCCAGGCCGAAATCGGTGAAAACAGGCTTCATCCTGAGCATTTCATCGTACAGTGATTTCATGGCTGCATCGCTCTGGTATAGGTCCAGGATAGACATCAGCTGGTTGTAATTGTTCACCTGCTTATAGATGATCGTAGTAATTTCCTTGTTCTTTTCCGCCACAATATTGAGGGAGCTTGCCAGGTAAAGACCTTCAACAAATGCTCCGGTAGCGATGTAAACAGCAACCTGGTTGCGGTTGTTCTTTGAAAGAAAATCGTTGGTAGCTAAAAAGATGCCGGATACCATGTTGACCAGGGAATCCTTGTTGTTGTCAAACTCTTTTACCTTCTCCACAATGTTGGGATGGTAAATCCCTGCAATCCCCAGTTCATCAGCCAGTTTGGCCGTACAACCCAGAAACTGGTTGGTATTGTCAATGTGGTTGTAGGTGGCAGAGTATGCCAGGTCGGCACTGTAAATACCCAGGTTGATGGCTTTGCTCTTTTCTGTCATGTATTTGCCAATATTGTCCACCGGATTTGTAATGTCAAAGATGTAACCGGCTTTGGCCTGCTCGAGAAGCATCGTAACCTCAAAGGGGGTGGGCATTTTATAAAGGAGGTTAACAGCTTCAGGACTGAGGGATAATTCCATATTGATTGAATCGGCAGCCTCTTCGTTGGCTTTCTGATTTCCGGCCCCACCACATCCGGTGAGTAAGAAAATGGAAACGACCATTGCAGTTGCAAGGCTCAGTGATAAATTCCGCTTTGTGTTCATAATCTGGTATAATGAATGAATAGATGAGTATCTGCCATGCGAAAGTACAGGATTTTTTCAAAATAGGGAAATTTTTTATCCCTGTTATCAATGCCTGATCAACACTTTAATGCTTTCAGGCGTTGCCGCCAATTTGAACGCCTCTTCCAGCTTATCAAAAGGAAAGACTTTGGTAATCAAAGGTTCTACATCAATCAACTTCTGGCTGAGAAGGCTCAGTGCAGGTTCAAAGACCCCACAACGACTTCCAATGATGTTTAGCTCATTCACAACGATCTGGTTGAGATCGATTTTGGCCGGATCTGCCACCGTTGTTTTCAGAATCAGTTTTCCCCTGGGGCGCAGGTGGTTCATGGCTACACCGATACCATCAGGACTTCCGGTGCAGTCGACACAAATTTCGGCGCGTTCATCCGGTAGAAGCGTGCGAAGGTTTTTGGCCGGGAGCCCCAGTCCGCGGGCAAACTCCACCTTGAACGGGTTGATGTCGAAAACGGTGTACTCGCAGCCCGACAAACGGAATACCTGGGCAATCAGAAGCCCCAGTTTGCCTGCTCCAAAGATGAACACATTATCGGTAGGGTTTATTTTTGTCTGTTCGAAGATCTCAAGAGCGGCTGCCAGTGGTTCGGTAAAGACAGCATTCGGCAATTCGACATTCGGCGGTACCACGTGCAGGTTCTTTTCGGGAAGAACCACATAGTCGGCAAAGGTTCCGGCATGCTCGAAAATACCTAAAACTGAACGGTTTGTGCAGTGGCTCCTTCGCCCGGTCTGACACATATAGCAATGGCCGCAGGAAATGTTGATCTCACCTACGACATCCTTGCCAACATAGCGACTTTTCTCGGTAACAACCTCTCCCACGAATTCGTGGCCCAGGATACCCTTGAACCCCATATATCCCTGAATGATCTCCAGGTCAGTGTTGCAAATGGATGAGTAACGCACTTTTATAAGGACTTCACCCTGGGCAGGGACCGGATCAGGAACTTGTTGAATGGAGAGTTTTCCGTCGTATACCAAAGCTTTCATAGGAATCAATATTTTTCACAAAAAAACAATTTTTTCTCAGGTTATCACCGAATTTCGAGATAAATTTACATCATCTTCTTCATTTAACCAATTAAAATTATGAGTCGGTTGGGCAGGCCCCTTCTTCACGTCCTGGTTATATCTTCTTTGGTTTTGGTTTTCTGCGGATGCCGTCCGAATTCTTCCGATACCGATATCGCTGAAGGGTACAATCAGGAAGCTACCCATTCGGATTCCATTCCCCTTCAGAAAATCAGGCTGTTACCTTACTGGAACACAACGGCCCAGTTTGCCGGTTACTATATCGGAATAGAAGAGGGGATCTTTCAGCAATACGGGATTGACCTGGAGATTATCCCCTATCTGCAATCGAATCAGACCGACCAGATGATTCCCAACCGGGAGGCTGATTTTTCCCTTCTCTGGCTGGTCAATGCGATTGATCTGAAGGAGTCGGGACTGGATATTGTCAACATTGCTCAGCTTTCCTCCCGCTCTTCGCTGATGCTGATTACCAAGAAAAGCAGTGGCATTGAAACCATCGCCGACATGAACGGCAAGCGTGCAGCCATCTGGAGTGATTATACCCTGCAGCCGAAAGCGTTATTCCGGAAAAATCACGTGGATGTGAAGATCGTTCCGATAGGGAGCAGCAATAACCTGTTTCTGACAGATGGCGTGGAGATCATCAATGCGAGCTGGTTTGACGAATACCACACCATCCTCAATTGCGGTTATGATACCAATGAGCTTGAAACATTTTTCTTTTCTGATTACGGGCTGAACTTCCTGGAAGACGGCATTTATTGCCTCCGTTCCACGCTTGAAGAGGATCCGGAGTTGTGCAAACGGTTTGTTGAGGCGACCCTCGAGAGCTGGAAATACGCATTTGATCATCCCGAAGAGGCTATTCGTACTGTGCTCGATGAGCAGCGAAATCAGAAGATACCTGCCAACCTTTCGCATCAGCGATGGATGCTCAACCGATACCGCGATCTTTACTATCCGGATCCTGAAAAAGGCATCAATACCACACTGTCAGAAACAGAGTACCAAAACATTGCAAAGATCCTTGTGGAGGCTGGATTGATTGGAACGATCCCGCCGTTTGCATCGTTCTATCAGCCGGTTCTTCCTGTCGAAAACAGTACCAGGGACATGCAAACCACCACCCGATGAAAGAGGGAGTGAAACTTACCAGAGGCCTCTCATTCAAACTGATCCTGTCGGTCTTTTCCGCCATTGCAGGCATTTTTATCGTAATCTTTCTGTACAACTATGTTGTCACAAGACGAACCATGATTGACAACATGAATTCCGTTGCCACATACCTTACAGAGAGTACGGTGAATAAGGTTGACCGTATTCTCTTCGGAATGGCAAGAGTTCCGGAAAACATGGCTGCAGTGATCGAACATTCAAACTTCAGTGAAGAGGAGTTGAAACAGATGTTGAAACTGATCGTCGGGGTTAATCCTGAAATTTACGGATCGGCCATTGCATTTGAGCCTTACTTCGACGGACGGAAAGAGAAATACTATTCGTTCTATGCCTATCGCAAAAACGACAGTGTCATACTTACCACCCTTGGGAATGATTCCTACGACTACTTTTTGATGGATTGGTACCAGGTTCCCAGGGAGAAGAGGGAAGCATACTGGACGGAGCCATACTTTGATGAGGGAGGAGGGAATATTTTCATGTCGACTTATTCCGTCCCTCTCTATTCCCTGAAAGGAGGAGAACGGCGATTTGTTGGGATCGTAACCATCGATATCTCCATCAATTGGCTTCGTGAGATGGTTGACTCAATCCATGTTTTCGAAACGGGATTCGGATTCCTTGTCTCACAAAATGGTACCATCGTAACCCATCCGGTCAAAGAACT
Organism: Bacteroidales bacterium; assembly: GCA_014860625.1. Taxonomy (GTDB): domain Bacteria; phylum Bacteroidota; class Bacteroidia; order Bacteroidales; family FEN-979; genus QYOJ01. The sequence continues at coordinate 20,219 of JACZJJ010000142.1, forward strand.
GATCATGAATGCCTCGGTCTTCAGTCTGGCAGAAGAGCACAACATCCCTTTTTTCCGGGATCTTGGAAGGAAAATGATACACAGGGAAAGTGATTTCAGCACTACAACCTACGAGAACATGGCTAACGGCAAGAAAAGCTGGGTAGCCTATGCCCCGGTTCCAAGCAATGGCTGGTCGTTGGCTGTTGTGTTTCCTGTTGATGAGCTGATGGCTGATGCCATCAGGTTAAATCTGGCAATCGTCATACTGGGGAGTGCCGGATTGGTGGTTATTTTTCTGGTGATCCTGTTGATCTCCCGTTCCGTTACCCGGCCCATGCGTAAACTGGCACAGGCAGCACAGAGTTTTGCTGAGGGTGATTTCGATGTGGTGCTTCCCGATATTGTTTCCCGGGATGAGATCGGACAACTGACCCACAGCTTCAGCTACATGCAAAAAACCCTCGCAGATACGATCGGGGACCTCAAAGAGACCACCGAACAGCTCAGGATCTCGAATGATAAACTGGAAGACTACAGCAAAACACTCGAGTTGAAAGTGGAAGAGCGAACGGCTGAACTGGTTGCCAAAAATACAGAACTGGACAGTGCGCTACAAACCCTGCAAGCTGCTCAGACTCAGCTCGTGCAATCGGAGAAACTGGCATCCCTGGGGAAACTTACAGCCGGGATTGCACACGAGATAAAGAACCCGCTCAACTTTGTAAATAACTTTGCAGAGCTCTCTTCCGACCTGGCGAAAGAATTGCAGGAGGAACTGGAGAAACTCAAAGGGCAGCTTGATGAGAAAGATCTGGAGTACCTGCTGGAGATTGTTGGGGATCTTGAAAGCAACTCCCAGAAAATTCACAACCATGGCAAGCGTGCCGACAGCATCATTCGGGGGATGCTGCTTCACTCGCGTGGGAAAGCGGGGGAGATGCAGCCAACCGATCTGAATGCTCTCCTGGAAGAGTATGTGAATCTGGGATACCACGGCATGCGGGCCAGCGATCCGGGTTTCAACATCAAGATAGAATCTTCCTATGATCCGGCTGTAGGTATTGTGGATGTCATCCCCCAGGACCTTAGCAGGGTTTTCCTGAATATTATCAACAATGCCTGTCAGGCAACAGCCCAGAAGAAGAACGAGCAGAAAGATTCTTATTTCCCCCTGCTATCGGTCTCTACCAAACGGATCGATGATCATGTTGAGGTCCGTATCCGGGATAATGGGAAAGGAATTCCCGAAGAGATCAGGGATAAAATATTCAATCCATTCTTTACCACAAAAGCGGCGGGCTCGGGGACTGGTCTGGGACTTTCGATCAGTTTCGATATTGTCGTACAGGGCCATGGCGGTCAGTTGATCGTGGAATCGGACCCCGGTGAATATACTGAATTCATCATCCGGATCCCAGTTGGCATGAAGGTGGAATAAACGAAAATGAGTGCAGTTATGGAGCATCTGAAAAAAAACATCAAGATACTTGTTGTGGATGACGAAGTGGATCTTGAACCGTTGGTAAAACAACGGTTTCGGCGCCAGATCAGGGAGGGGGTCTATGACTTCCTGTTTGCACACAACGGACTTGAAGCCCTCGCTAAACTGATAGAGCATCCTGAGATCGGAATCATTCTTTCCGATATCAACATGCCTGAGATGGACGGACTGACGCTTCTGCTGAAGCTCAAGGAGCTGAAGAACCCATCGCTGAAAACGGTCATTGTATCTGCCTACGGCGATATGGAAAATATCCGCACCGCCATGAACCGTGGGGCCTTCGATTTTCTGACAAAACCGATCAACTTTGAAGACCTGGAGATCACGATCAACAAAACCCTGGATGAGATCCGTCTGGTACGAAAATCGCAGGAGGAGCATCACCAGCTACTTTTCATCCAGCATGACCTCCAAACCGCCCGGGAGATTCAACAGGCCATTTTACCAGCTGTGTTCCCACCGTTTCCTCACCGGAAGGACTTCGACATCTATGCTTCCATGCAGGCTGCCAGAGAGGTTGGCGGCGATTTTTATGATTTTTTCATGATTGACAACGACCATATCGGATTTGTCATCGGCGATGTGTCGGGGAAAGGTGTGCCCGCTGCCATCTTTATGGCCGTGAGCAGAACGCTGATCCGTGCTACAGGACTCAAAGGGATTTCAGTGGAAGAGTGCATCGATTATGCCAACCATCTCCTCTGCAATGAAAGTACCTCCTGCATGTTCGTGACGGTATTTTATGGAATTCTTGACACAAAAACCGGTACGGTTACGTATGTGAACGGCGGACACAATCCTCCCTATCTTGTCAGGGCGGATGGGTCGCTCGAATCGGTCCCGTTGACAGGAGGCACCGTCCTCGGATTCCTGGAAGACGAACAGTATAAGTCGGGGAAACTACAGCTTCAAGCAGGAGACACCCTCTTCCTTTATACCGACGGCATCACGGAAGCGTTCAATGAACGTGACGAGTCATATGGCGAGGAACGGTTGGAAGTACTTCTCCGGTCTCATTGCAAGAGCCCCATTAAAGAGATGTCACAGGCCACTGTGGCAGGAGTTCAGGAATTTTGCGGGAATGCGCCACAGTCGGACGACATTACGCTGATGGCGGTCAGGTATTTTGGATAGTGCCGTGGTGCCGTGGTGCCGTAGTGCCGTGGTGGGTTTTTAACGCAGTTTTTTAACGAATGTCACTTTTCCGTCCTCTTCCTTGTAAAAATCAGGGATGAATCCGGCTTCGTGGTATCCCATTTTGTAGTAAAAATCGCGCGTTGGCTGGTACTTCTCAAGTGAAGAGGTCTCTGCTATTACATTCCGGCCTCCCTGTTCAAGAATCTGCCGGTGGGTCTCCTCCAGTAACAATTTGCCAACCCCTTCTCCCCGGAAGTCGTTGTGCGTGACGATCCAGTAGAGGTCGAAACTGCATTCGGTGCCGGCAATCAACCCAAAACAGCTATAGGCTATGATCTCAGCATCACGTTTGGCAAAGATGAACTGGTAAGAGCTCTTGTCTCCGTCCCGAAGCTTCTCCTCTGCCAGTTCCACAGCTACCTCAACCTCTATATCATAAAAAAAACCTGTGGAGATGATCATTTCCCTGATCCTCACTTCGTCGCCCGGAAGTATCTCCGTTCTGAATATAACTTTTGCCATTTCCTATTTCCGTATTTCTTTATTTCTGTATTTTGTCTCACTGCCTACTGCCTACTGCCTACTGCCAACTGCCTACTGCCTACTGCCCACTGCCCACTGCCTACTGCATCCGCCAGGATCCTCCTTATGGCTTCCGTGAAGGAGTATCCTGCCTGTTCTAAGGCGGCTGCAAATCCTCCGGAATGTGAGAGGCATGGATTTGCATTGATGTCAATGATGAGGGGTTCTCCCTCTTTGGTCACCCTGAAATCTATCCGTACATACCCCTTTAACCCGAAACCTTTCCAGCACGCTTCACACAGTTCGATCAGCCTGAGATGGAGAACACGGTCCTGTTCCCCTGACTGGAAGGTTCTGGTGGTATGCGTATATTCGAACGACTCTTCCTCCCATTTACTGCGGTAACCCAGGATTTTCGGTTTGCCGGCCGGAAAATCGAGGAATTGCATCTCAGCCAGGGGAAGTACTTCAGGTCCGTCAAGTCCTCCCAGGATGGAGATGTTGAACTCCCTGCCTTCGATATACTCTTCAATGAAATAATGTTCCCTGCTCTTACTCGCAGCCGTCTCCTTCATCCGTTCGTCAGTGCCGTAGAAAACACTTGATTCATCCAGATCCAGAGAGCCTTCTTCCCAGATTGGCTTAAGGATATAGCGTTTACGTGGATCGAGAAGTGCTGCCTCATCTGCTCCAAACCATTTCGGAGTTGGGAGACCGAGACGTACGAGCTCGCGTTTTGCCAGCACTTTGTTGGAAGCGAGGAACATAGGAATGACAGGCGTCCCGCTGTAGGGGATGCCGAGTGAACTAAACACCGATGCAGCAATAAAAGCAAATTCCCCTTTGTTGTCGAGCGACTCTACGAGGTTAAACAGCATTTCCGGGTGTTCTTCCCTGATACGGGAAATGGCCGACTGAAGATCCAGCCCCATCTCCATGCGAGCTACCTCATACCCCAGTTTTTCACAGGCATTTGCAACCATGTCAGCCTGTTCCAGTACATCTAACTCATCGGCACCGGCTCCTTCGGAAAGCTTGTTGGTGACAATCACAACTTTGCGTTTCATGATCCGGTAGTTGGTTTGATCCGGGCGAGAGCCGAATCCATGATTTCTCCGATGAGTTGCTCGTAGGTAAACCCGTTCCGGTAGGCGAGGATGGGCAAATCTGAATGAACCAGGTCAAGGCCGGCCAGTGGATTCACTTCAATAAAAGAAGGCTTTCCATACCTGTCGTAGCGGATATCAACCCTACCGCCATCGCGGCAGCCCAGGATATTCCAGGCCTTGACGGCCAGATCTGTACACGCTTCCCGTACACGGTCTTCAGGCACAGAGTAAGATACCAGCTCTTCGTAGTTGGCTTTTGTTTCCAGCGAATAAATGCCTGAAGCGCTATCCTGTTTATATTCAATTTCCATGATGCCAACAGCTTTGCTGTTTTTACCCGTTCCTGTAATTCCAACAGTGAACTCACGACCGGGAAGGAACTCCTCTACCAGGAGTCCGGCAGGGTATTCCACCAATAATTTCCGGCAGGTTTCCAAAAGTTCGAGAGCTGACCCTACCTTGGATTTTCCCGAGATCCCTTTTCCTGTTCCTTCCGCTACCGGTTTGATGAACAGGGGAAACTCCAGCGCATCGATGCAGATATCGGCTTCAGAGTAAACCACAAAAAACCCGGGGGTATTCAAACCGGCATCACGGATCACCCGTTTGGTCATTCCCTTGTGGAGTGTAAGTGTGAGCACCAATGGGTCGGAAAAGGTGTAGGGAATCCGATATGCATCCAGCAGGCAGGGGACCTGTGCTTCCCTTCCGATGCCATGGATCCCTTCGCTGATGTTGAAAACCAGATCCCAGCGATCACCAGTTACAAGCCGGCTGGCAAGCTGCCTGACATGCCCGATCCGTTCAGTCTCAAATCCCAGACTCATCAGGGCATTTTCAAGTCCTTCAATCGTGGATTCGCGATCAAACTCGGCGGTCTCTTCGAGGCTATATCCTTCGTTGAGGTATTCTGACCTGAGGTCATAAGTTAGTCCTATTCTCATGGCCTAACCTACATCATCAGGATAGAGAAACACCCGGCCTTCATAATTCATCAGCTTTGCGTAACCATCCTCATGTCCCAGGAAGTATTCAGGCAACAAAGGGATCTTGCCTCCTCCCCCCGGGGCATCAATGACAAACTGAGGAACCGCATAACCCGACGTATGTCCGCGAAGCCCTTTGATGATCTCCAGCCCTTTGCTGATGGGTGTCCGGAAGTGACTGGAACCAGGTATCGGATCACACTGATAGAGATAATATGGTCGCACCCGGTTTTGAAGCAGTCCGTGCATCAGTTTTTTCATGACCTCCACGTTATCGTTGATCCCTTTCAGCAGCACTGTCTGGCTTCCCAGCGGGATTCCGGCATTGGCAAGCCTCTCACAAGCCTCTTTGACTTCAGGCGTGAGTTCATCGGGATGGGTGAAATGGATGCTCATGAAGAGAGGATGGTACTTCTTCAGGATATTTACCAGAGATTTTGTAATGCGTTGGGGAAGGACTACCGGAACTTTGGATCCGATCCGTATGATCTCAACATGAGGAATCTTCCTCAGTCGCGACAGGAGGTAATCGATATGAAAATCGGGCATCGTGAGGGGGTCTCCCCCCGAAACGATTACATCCCTCACTTCATGGTGCGTTTCAATATACCGGAGTCCGGCTTCCCAGGCTTTAAATCCCACATGGCATTTCTCCTTGGCAACCATGTGGGTACGGGTACAATACCTGCAATAAGCCGAGCAGAAGCCAGTAGCAAGAAACAGGACACGGTCGGGGTAACGGTGTACAATGTTGGGCGCCGGACTGTGATGCTCTTCGGAAAGTGGGTCAAGGGTCTCTCCGGCCCCTGTTACCAGCTCTTCAAATACAGGGATAAATGCTTTTCGCAATGCATGATCCGGATCATTTTCATGGATCAGGCTCATATAGTAAGGCGTGATCCGGATGGGTAGTGTGTGGGATTTTTTCCCAACCACGCTGATTTCATTTTCCGTGAGGTGGATGAATCGATCCAGCTGATCTGTTGTTCTGACACTGTTTTTGATCTGCCAGTGCCAATTGTTCCACTCCTTTTCCGGAAGCCCGGGATAGAAGCTATCCATAAACGCCTTCGACCGTTCAGAAATGACGGTTTTCTCTTTCTCGCTCCGCAGAGCGGTAGCTTCTGAATGAAGGTGACGGAAGGAAATGGATTGAACAGGTTTCGGTGGAGGTTCATCATCGTCCCGATTCATTAGATCGCGGACGATGCAGAGTTCATTCTCTTGTGTTTCCATTTTGTGTGTTGCCCATGAAAATCATGGTGCAAATAGATGAAATTTTTAAGTACTTTCGATTCGTTATTTTAAAAAAAGTGCACAAAGATATGTTAATAAGTAATGCCCTATGAAGCTTTTTTTTCGCACGTTTGGAATTGGTCATCCGCTGATCATTTTACATGGACTTTACGGCGTCTCTGACAACTGGATTACCCATGGGAAAAGACTTGGGGAGAGCTTTCGCGTGATTATCCCCGACCTGCGCAATCATGGCCGGTCTCCTCACAACAGCAGGTTTGATTTTCCCTCTATGGAGCAGGATATCCTGGAGCTGATCGAGGAGGAGACCAACGGGGTTGTGATGCTGATGGGCCATTCACTGGGGGGCAGGATAGCGATTAACCTGGCTCTTCACCATCCGGAATTGATAAGGAAACTGGTTGTTGTTGACATCAGTTTGAGGCAATACCCTCCGCAACGTGAACACCTGGATCTCATTGACGCCATGCGCTCCCTGGATCTCTCCTCTTCGATGAGCAGAAAGGATGCTGAAAAGCAGCTTCAGCAAAGGATCTCAAGTTTAAAATTAAGGCAATTCCTGATGAAGAACCTGTACTGGAGAGAACGGGGACTGCTTGGATGGCGATTGAACCTTCCGGTGATCAGCGAAAGTTTGCCAGCTCTTTTCGATGGGGGACCGGCGCCAGGGACGTACTCCGGTCCTGCGCTGTTTATCCGGGGAGGAGAGTCAGATTACATCCGTGAGGAAGATCTTCCAGCCATCTATGAGAAATTCCCCGGAGCTACCGTGAGAACCATTCTGGGGGCTACCCATTGGGTTCATGCCGATAATCCCGGGGAATTTTTTCAGGCTGTCTCCTCCTTCCTGGAGACAGATCAATAGCGCTCCACCTTCAGACTGGATACTGCCGATTCAATCTTCAGGATGATGGTGTTGGTTCCTTCCGGAAAATTGGCGGTCTGATAAACCCCATCTCCTTTGCTGACAAACCCTTCAAAATCACGACTTACCAGAACCGATTCGGAGTGGATCTCGCAGGCTGATTGTTTGGGGATTCGTACTTCAAGGGATGCAGCACCAGCACTGTAAGTCATGTAAGTTAACGGCTGAAGCGACCCCAGCTTGATCTCCAATGAAGCCGCACCTGCTTCGATCCTGACTGTGTCAATTTTAAATTCACTCAGATCCATATTTACAGAGGCTGCCCCAATATCGAAGTCAAGGTCCCAAACCATGTCGCGGTTAAGGCTGATCTCCACATTGTTTTTCTTGACTCTCCTGACTTTCGGGTTTTTCTCAAGACTGATATTGATATGGGTCTTTCCGTCAACCTTATTTGCTGTCATGGAATAATCGCCAATATCACCCTCTTTCCTGAACGAAAGCATCTCAGATGTTTCACCATCTATCTTGAATTTTCCGGCAGCGGCATCCATCTTCAGGAGCGCTTTATGCGGGACGCTGTCCATATCAACGGTTAGAATCTGCGTACTGTATGAGAAGGTTCTCTTACTGTTCCTGTCATCTTCATCCCAGTCGTCAGACCATGTCCAGTCGTTGTCGTGAATCGAAAACGACCATCGGGGTTCAGTTATCTGGTTGAAGAATATAAAGGAGAGAGCAATGAAGGCGATTACGAGGACAAACTTCATGAAATCCTTGATTGGGAGAATGGAAATGCCCCAGAAGATAAAAATGAGTGGCCACATACGCCAGATGCTTACCCAGTGGAAGTCGAGCCAGCCGAAATTGCTGAAGAGAAACATGAGCCCAATCGCAATGAGGATCAGTGCCCAGAATAGATTGCGGAATTTCATAACTGTTTGGTTTAATCTTGTTTCTTTGAAGGCTTGCCATATGCATTGAAAAGCAGGGCAACACCGATAACAATCAGGATAATGGGCCAGAGATCTCCGAAATCAAGTTGGGGAATAAACTGGTCGGCCAGGAAAATTGCTCCAAGTGTGATCAGGACTAACCCTCCGATGAGGTTCCCTTTTTGTTTGGATTCCTGAGTTGATTTTTTTGGTGTTTCTTGTGATTCCATGGTTGTTGTGTTTTGGGTTTGATTACTTTCTCTTGGACCTTCAGGTGTAACGATCCAGAGGATGATGTAAATGAGGACAGCACCACCTCCCACGATTGCGAAGATTACGAAAAGCAACCTTACAAGTAGTGGATCAAGCTTAAAATAATTGGCGAGCCCGGAAGCCACACCACCTATCACTCTGTCGGTAGTACTTCTGTAGAGACGTTTTGGTTCCATAATTGGAGCTGTTTTTTTGTTTGTGCATCAAAAGTATTGTGGAATGGGCGGAGCCGCAACATATCTCCGTTTAGTGCCGGGATTATCCCGTTTAACAGGGGGAATTAATCGTTTAGAAGTCAGTCCTCCTCTTTCACTGCCAGCTGTTTCCTGTCGTGGATCCTGCCGGAGACGCCAACACTGAATTCGAACAGCAGGTAGAGTGGGATGGCTACGATCAGTTGTGAAAAGATATCAGGGCTGGGAGTAATAACCCCTGCGATGATCAGAATCGCAATCAGGGTGTGTTTCCTGTATTTTTTAAGGTATGCCGGCGTAATGATACCCGCTTTGGTGAGGAAGATCACCACGATAGGCAGCTCAAAGAGGAGCCCCATCAGCAGTGTCATCATCGTGACAGATCCGGTGTATGACGAGAGTGCGATCTGGTTTATGACCATCTCACTTACCTGGTAACCTCCCAGAAAGTTAACCATCAGCGGAACGACAATAAAGTAAGAGAAGAGGATTCCTGTCAAAAAGAGGAGAGAGATCACGAAAACCCCTCCGCGGGCGCTTTGTACCTCGACAGCCGTAAGCCCCGGCTTGATGAATCTCCAGAATTGATAAACTACAAACGGCATGGCAACAATCAGCCCGGCAACAAAGGAGATCGTCATGTGCGACATGAACTGTCCGGCCAGACTGATATTGATGATTTGAAATGAGGATGGGTCGATGCAGAGGGATGTCATCGAAGTGACTTCGGCCAGTTTGCAAAGAAACCGGTAGGTGATAAAGGTTTTCTCCTTAGGTGCAAGTAAAATATGGTCGAACAAAATCTCTTTATAGACAAAGGCTACGATGCCGCATGCTGCAATCGCTACAACGCTCCATATCAGGGTGCTCCGGAGTTCATCCAGGTGCTCCCAGAAAGTCATTTCACGAACATCCTTCGTTTTACTCATTACTCATTAGTCACGGATCACGGGTCACGGGTCACCTCTTCAAAATTAATCATTTCGGGATATAAAACGCTAACTTTGCACCAGCAAAAAATTACGATGGCCACACTGATCATCTACATGACCTCTCATGGTTGTGCTGAGAAAGCTGCTGGGATGATCCGGGAAATGCTGCCAGGAGAGGCAACCCTGATCAATCTGGAGAATTTCGAGCCTCCTCCCCTGGAAAAATTTGACAAGGTTATCATAGGTGGTTCGATACGAATTGGCAGTATCCAGAAGAAGATCAGGAAATTCTGCGAGAAGAACTTGGAGCAGCTGCTAACGAAGAAGACAGGATTATACATTTGCTGCATGTTCGAAGGCGATACGGCGATTGAGCAGTTCAACAAAGCTTTCCCGGAGCCCTTACGCAAAAACTCAATCGTTACCGGCCTTTTTGGCGGCGAACTGGAGTTTGAGAAAATGAATGCCTTTGAGCGAATGATCATCAAGCAGGTAGCCAACATCTCCGTCGACGTCTCAAAATTCAACCAGCAAGCTGTGAAGGAGTTTGCACAGAGGATGACTGGATGACTGGATGACTGGATGACTGGATGACTGGATCACTGGATCACTGGATATTTATCGCTATTTACGTCCTTCTTCCTTCTTCCTTATTCCTTCTTCCTTCGTCCTTCTTCCTTCGTCCTTCTTCCTTCTTCCTTCTTCCTTCTTCCTTCTTCCTTCTTCCTTCTTCCTTCTTCCTTCTTCCTTCTTCCCTCGTCCCTCGTCCCTCGTCCCTCACTGCGTATTCTCCAGCAGCAACTTGATCGCATCCCAGGAGATGGTACTGGTGAATTCCTGAACGGCTTTGGTCAGGTCGGCATCGTGGCTGAGCAGGGCGTTCTTCAGCATGAACACCTCGTAATCGTGGTCGTTGGCGCCGATGTAGGTTGCCAGTACACAGCCTGTTGCACTCAGTCCGCACAGAAACAGTGTGTTGATTCCCCTGGCCTGCAGGAGGCTGTCGAGGTTGGTTTTGGTAAAGGCGTTTCCGTAGGTCTTGATCACCATGGGATCGCTCTCTTCAATCTTGAACACGGTGTCGAAGGCAAATCCCTCGCTTCCCGGTTCGGGGCCATAATCGGGATCGCTGTGATAAACACGGATCACGGGGAGCTTGAAATGACGGAAAAGCATCATGTACCAGTTGATGTATTGAGGAGCATCTTTCACATCTTTTTCCGCCATCATCGGCATGAACTGATTCTGAACATCGATCAGGATCAGAGCCGGTTTCATTGGTGTTTTTTCGGGTTGATCCCCTTCACTCTCCTGGGCAAACACAGGGACAACAAGGAGGGTGATCATGAACAGGCAAAAGAATTTTTTCATAATGCTATGGGTTTTGGCTGTGACAAGATTACATGATTCACGCAACAAGTGCAAACAGAATTGGCAAAGACCGAACATTCCTCTGCAACCGGATCAAACTTATCGGTAAACCAGCAAGCAAATTATCTGGCAATGATCAGTTTTCGATTAACAGGACCTGTATCGGTTTGGATAGAGATAATATAGCTCCCGGATGCCATTGCTGGTAACCTGATCCGTTTGGTTCTTACCTCCTCAGACTTTTCGGAATACCGGATAACACCCAGCATATCGATAATCCGGACCTCAGAAAATGGTATCGATGATTCAACCTCAAAGAAGTCTGATGCAGGGTTGGGATTGATCGTTACATCTTGTCCACCCTGTTTTTCGGGAAGACCCGTCCAACATCCCATCCACTCGGTATGGTTGGAGGGTTGGGATTCACTAGAATCTGCAAATACCGCAGTTACATAATATACACCCATGCAAGGGACTGCGTCGGTGTAAAAGGTATCAATAACCGGTTCGGAATTCCTTTTAACAAACTGCCTTGCAGAGCTATCATTCCCAAATTCTGACCAATATATATTGTACCCAAGGAGGATTGTGCTATCTGGGTTCATGTATACGCCATCGAAGATTACTTCAGCATTGACTCTTATTAAAAACACACCAGGGACAGTCCCGGCAACCACACTCATATGTTCCCAATCAGTTCCATCATAATACCAGGCCAGGTTGGCGCTAGCATATGGCCCATTCTCATCGTACCCAAAGAAATTTGTGCCTACTGAAAGCATGTCAAATTTTACCATGGCATAAAACGGGCCATTGAACGGTATGGGATCCAGTGGAATGTTCATCCAGTATTCAGAGGGAGTGGTAAAAGGGTCGGAAGAGCCCACGAGATTCCGGGCACCATCGAAAATATCTATTGTCAATCCGGGAGCGCCCCATCCCCATCCGAACCATACGTCTACACTCTGCAATACTCCCGAAATATTTTGATCTATGGGAAATTCATTCCCAAGCCAGGCAAGGTAGCCCGGATTTATCGCCCAGCCATTTTCAGCTGTACCATCATCAAAGCTGAATTCCATTACTTCCGAAGTCGGATTGCATCTTGGTGGGTCCCAGATCAGGTAGTGATAGCAGGTTGAAGCGGTCCAAGAACAATAACCCCAGATACTATAGTGTTCCAAATTAGCAGGTGTCTTGTGCTCACTGGTAATCTGTATATTATCTATGTACCAGCCAGTAACTGACGGGGAATAACTCCCATAAGCGTAGAACCTTATTCTAAAAAGATCTCCCTCAACGAAAGAGAGATCAAGGGAAATTGGATCCCAGGAAAAACTATTGGAATTCACGCATGTGAATGCCGTACGAGTGTTAGAATCCTTGACAAGTTCCACCCTGAACTTCTCCAACCCTGTTGGGTTGGCACTCTCCAGCTTGAGGTCGAACTCCAGGAAGATCTCGTCGCAGGTGAGCTGGGTTGCGTCGAACCAGGGCGACTCCAGCATGTATAGGTAGGTAGAGTTGGAAGGATAACCAGGGAAAGCGGCACAGGGTTCCGGGTTGCCTTCATTGGTCAGGATGGTCCAGTTGCCCTGCATGTACGGGAAACTCCATCCGTTGGTATCGAAACTACCCGATTCCCAGGTTTCGATGAAAGGGATTTGTTTGATGGTATCGGGAAACTGTGCATATACAGCTGTTCTGGAGATGCCTGTAAAAGCTGAAATAATACAAGTCAGAAGGATATATAAAGGCTTCATGTTAGTTGGAATATATTAGGTACAAATATACATTCGTTTAGAATGAATGTCAATACCAGATTGGAATATTCAGCTCGGGCATGATGCCGCCGGCTGGATGGAGTATCAATGGCTTACCTGCTCAATGGTCAGTTAGTGCTACCAACGAAGCCAGTGGTGAGGTTCCTGAAGCAAAATTCACCTATGTTAGCGGTACTTCTGTGACCCGGCTGATCTCCTATGAAATCGATCTGACCATCAACAATTCTGATGTTGGTGAAGATGAATTCCAGATCTGTTTCTACCTGGATGGAAACATGTACAACATCGACTTCTGGTACCTGGATGACATCCTGCTGTTGAACCAGCTGAACCTGGATGCCAGTATGACCGGCATTTCAACTCCTACTTACATCAACGGACCTGAAGATGTTACCGGGCAGATCATGAATGTTGGCCTCACGACCATCACTTCACTGGATATGGACTGGCAGGTGAACAACGGCCCGATTCAGAGCACCTTCATTGACGGCCTTTCCATCAACTCGCTGGATACATACAACTTTACATGCGATCAGCAGGTGGCCGTTCCTATAGGAACCTATACACTCAACGTGTGGATCAACAAGGTGAACGGAGTGAAGGATGATGACCAGTCGGGCGACTCCCTTTCGAAACCGTTGATTCGTGTGAGCAATGTCATCCCGAAGAAGCCCTGTTACGAAGAATTTACCAGTTCCACCTGTGCACCGTGTGCCAGTTTCAACACAGGGTTTGTTTCATGGTGCTGCATGTCATTGTTTTTGAGTACCTGACAGCTCATAGTGTGTACGAGATTGATCTGATCTTTGCCGTTGGCCAACAAGAGAACAGCCTTGAAGCCATGCGTGTGTATCCCAATCCGACATCCGGGACCATTTATATCATGGGTGCACAGAACACGAGGGTATCTCTCTATTCGCCCAGTGGAACGCTGGTAAAATCGGTTGAGATCTTCAATGCCCCCTCATTCAACATTCCTGATGTTTCTAACGGGGTCTATATGCTGCGGGTTGAACGCACGAACGGAACTGTAATTCAGAAGAAAATTGTGGTTGTAAAATGACCGGTTCTTTTTAAAATAGCGGGGTGTCTCTTATGTTGAGGCACCCCTTTCTATATCATGGAGATCAATCAGGTAAAGATGATCTGGGTCTGGAGGCCACCGCACATTTCATAAAACTCACCGATTGTAAGCACACCTTTTACACCATCCCACAAATCGGTTTTCTCCAGTTTGAACATGTCCATAGCCAGTTTGCAGGCATAGATCTCACCTCCGCCGGCTTCGATCATCTCGAGAAATTCGGAAACGGGAGGAATATCCAGCTTTTCCATTTGGCTCCGCATCATGGCCGACACACCTGCTTCAACACCGGGAAGGGTTCCCAGCAGAGTGGGGAAGGGGAGTCCGCCGGGCATGCGCATGGCAGGATTGCCAATCGTCCCGGTCTTCAGGCTGTTCATGAATTTTTTCGTGATGCCATCCAGTCCGAAGAAGGTGAAAAAGACTTTGGTCTCTATTCCTTCCATCACGGCACCATTGCTCATCACAAGGGTTGCATATACATCCTCAATGGTGCCCTTGGCACAGATGATGCATACTTTTTTCAGGGGATGTTCTTCTTTTGTCATTTTTTTCTTTTTTATAAGAGAGCCGCAGTGAATTGCGGATCCTGATTGCTATACACACGACGCCGGCTTCGGAATCCCGGCGATTTTGGCGGCCTTTTTCATTGGAGCACCGGGGAAAAGCTGGTAGAATCCTTTGATGTCAATGATTCCTGAGTTGCCGACTGAACGGATGGTAATGCTTTCCGAGTTGGCTTGTTTGTTGCGAATAAATTCACAAACAGCCAGGTGTTTGTCTGTGAGGTCGATGTTCTCCTCTTTGGCAATCTCCCTGGCAATTTCTTTGGTCCACTGAGAGGCATCAGTCATGTATCCCTCTTCATTTACGTCAACAGTGGTTCCTGCATAAACTTTTTGTGACATAACAATTCAATTTTAGATTTACAATTTTAGATTTACGATATTTTGATCATTGTGAATAGAATCACAAATATAAAAAGATATTTTTAAGTATCTATATAATTACGTATATTATTTTTTATTTATCTCTTCCAGAAGTCGCAACGAATAACTCAGTGATTTACGAACCTCTTTGGACCGCATCTGTTTGAACAGCTGCCAGAAGGATTTGTCGTCCAGTTTGTCATCCATCCTGACATCCGCGATGGCTTGAGACATCTTAACAAAGGCATCCACCGTATCTTTGTTGGTCAGGTTTTTGCCGATGGTTGTGAAGCTCTCCAGGTAGCCTTTTTCATCCAGCTCATGCATTTTATTGATGACATCCAGTCCAACCTGACGGATGATAGGACTCAGATCCTGTGCAAGATCCTTGGCGCTCTCCATCAGTTCAACCATCTCTCCAAATGTGCTGAGATTCCGAACCAACTTGATCAAAAGGCATTGAATGCCGCACGGGTCCAGTTCGATACCGGCTTTATCAAGAGCGGATACGGTACTGTTGAAGGCATCTTTGGATATCAGGGAGACATCTTTTATAAGGTCATCCAACTCCTCCTGTTTCCGGTGCTGGGTCTCAACGAATTCGAGAACTCTGTCCAGTTTATGGCTGAGTTCATCGATCTGTTCCTGTATGTTCTTTTCTTCCATCATCCAATGTGTTAGAGTTTCTTACCGGCCATGGTCATCTTGGAGTCAATTGGCATCTCTTTTCCCTTGAGAAGTATGTGCCAGTAAATCCAACGGAAGAGCAGTTTGCCGTAGTGGTTCATGCGGGTCTCCTGCAGCAGTCCGAACGGCCCGATGCCCGGAAGCGGAAATAATCCGGGCAGCGGCTCTGTATCGTAATTGAAATCGATCAGCGCTCCTTTCCCAAAGCCTGTCTCAATGTAACAGTTGGAATGCCCGTCGTAAGACGCCGTGAAAGGCCTGTTCTCGATAGCGCACAGAAGATTCTCCGTCAGGATATCGGCCTGGAAATGGACCACCGATCCGGCTTTCGAGGTGGGGAAGTTTCCGGCATCGCCAAGGACAAATACATTCGGGAAATCTACGGATTGGAGGGTGTGCTTGTCTGCCTTCACAAATCCCATGTCGTCGCCTAATCCACTTGCTTCAATCACCTCATCTCCTTTGTGGACAGGGATCGAAATCAGTACGTCATATGGAACCTCACGCTCATCGTAGGAGATGAGTTTCTTCGCTTCGCTGTCAACCCGTTCCAGGTAGAAGTCGGGGATGATCTTGATGTTCTTATCCTCCAGCATGGCTCCCAGAACCTTTGCTGCACGCGGTTTGGTAAACGCACCCGACATCGGGGTTACATAAGAGATGTTGACCTTGTTGCGAAGTCCGCGTTCCACAAAAAAGGCATCCGCGAAGAAGACAAACTCCAGGGGGGCAACCGGACATTTGATAGGCATATCGGCGATGTTCAGGACCAATTCGCCTCCCTGCCAGGTCTTGAAAAAGTTAGCCAGTGCGATCGCTCCGTCGGGGGTGTAAAAATCAAAAATGCTCTTTTTCCACTCAGGGCCAAGCAATCCCGGAGTCTCTTCGGGTACCACACGGGTTCCGGTGGCGATCACCAACAAATCATACTTCAGTACAATTCCGTCTGCCAGTACTACCAGGTTGTTTTCCGGATCGATCTTGTCAATCTTCTGGATGATCAGGTTAACTCCGAAAGGGATGAAGTTGTTCTTTGGCTTGACAACATCCTGTTTTTTGTAATGCCCAAAGGGAATAAACAGAAATCCGGGCTGGTAGAAATGGGTCTTTTCCCTGTCCACCACAGTGATTTCCCACTCATCCCTTTCCAGTTCATGCCGCATCTTGTTAGCCATGATGGTACCGCCTGTACCACCACCTAAAATCAAAAGTTTTTTCATGTGGTTAAGCTTTGATATGATTTAATGGAAGATCGTGTCAGTGATTTAAACATCGACAAAATTACATATAAATATGTAATGATGTATGTCTCTATAACAAATTTAGAATAATTTTATACAACCAGGAAAACTGGATGTTACAAATTTCACAGAAACCGTGAAATTGCTGGGAATGAGGGCGATTAAAGCGATTGATTATCCGGCCGGATCTGTGGGAGGAGTCTTTTTCTCAGAGGTAGGTTTATCCTTTGAGATATCTTTTATCTCATCATCCATTCCCTGAATGCCATCTTTGAAGCTTTTCACACCTTTTCCGACGCCTCTCATCAGCTCGGGAATTTTTTTACCGCCAAAAAGCAACAGCACGACAAGAACGATCAGGATGATCTCCGTAGTGCCAAGTCCGAATATTAGAAACATATCATTGAACATGGTCTCCTCCTTGTTTGATTCGATACAAAGGTAATAAAAAACATTTCTATGTTTGTTAGTGAAGAAACAAACAGCTGTCACCGTAACTCAGAAACCTGAATCCGTTTCTTATGGCCTGTTGATACACCTCTTTCCACTTCTCTCCCAGAAATGCGGCAATCAGCATCAGCAGGGTGCTTCGGGGTTGATGAAAATTGGTGACCATCCCTGTGATCATCCGGAACCGGTACCCGGGAATGATCATCAGCCGGGTGGAAGCTGTGATGTGAGTAACTCTTGTTCGTTCCATCCTCAGGAGCAACGCCTGAAGGGCAACCTCGACGGGAATAAGCGGGTTACCGGTTTCAATGTACGGATCCCACTGACCGATATCAGTCGGGGATGATTCGGGATGATTGATTTGCCTGACTCCAAGCCAGTACAGACTTTCCAGTGTCCTGACGGAGGTTGTTCCAACGGCAATGACCGGATTCGGAATATGGGCAAGCAGATGCCTGATTGTTCCGGCCTCTACAATAATCTGCTCCTGATGCATCACATGTTCCGACAGGTTGGTGGTGGAAACCGGCCTGAATGTCCCCAACCCGACATGCAATGTAACCTGTTCCTTCAGGATGTTTCTTTTGGAGAGACTCTCCATCACGTTGGAGGTGAAATGCAGTCCGGCGGTAGGAGCTGCCACCGATCCCTCCTGATGGGCATAGATGGTCTGGTAACGCAGGATATCTTCTGCCTCATCTTCTCTGGAGATATAAGGTGGGAGTGGGATCCTGCCTGCCGCTTCAAGAACTTCCCCGAACCTGAGCCCGCCATCCCAGGAGAAGAGCACGGAGAAGGTCCCGTCGTCCATGTCGCCTGTTCTTTCAGCATGGAGGGTAACATCAGCTCTGGAAACAGTTATTTCCATCGTCAGCATTCCGCTTTTCCATCGTTTGGCATTCCCGATCAGGCATTTCCATGTAACCGGACTGTCTTGCTGAAACGCCTGATTGATCTCACGGGTAGGCTTGATGGGCTCCAGGCAGAAAACCTCGATATGTGTTCCGCTTGCTTTCTGAAAAATCAGCCGGGCCCGTATCACTCGGGTGTTGTTAAACACCATCATGCTCCCGGGTTCGAGGTAGTTTGCAATATTGTTGAACGTCTCTTCCCGGATTAAGCCTCCAACCGAACAAATCAACCGGGAGGCATCCCGCTCAGGTAACGGATGCTGGGCAATCCGGTCGGTGGGAAGATCGTAGGCGTAATCTTCTATATTTATCTCGGGAATCATCATCGGGCATGTAAAATTAGGGAAAATCGGGATGACGGTCTGAAATAGTCTGTATCTTTACAACAAGAACTTCAATGCTATGACCTGGAAACAACACATCCCAAATACCCTTACTGCCTTTAACCTGATCGCCGGGTTGATAGCGATCACGCTGATTATGGAAGGGGAGCTGGCAATGGCTTCACTTTTCATCTTTATTGCCGCTCTGTTTGATTTTCTCGACGGTACGGCTGCACGGATTCTGGATGCCCGGTCGGAGCTTGGCAAACAGCTCGACTCTCTTGCCGACCTGGTCTCCTTTGGCGTAGCTCCCGGTCTTATTATGTTCCAACTCCTGTCGAAGGGTTGCGAGGGTAGTTGCAATATCCTCGAACAACATCACATCACTCCTTGGTTTGCTCTTCTGATTCCGGTTTGTGCCGCTTTCAGGCTGGCGAAATTCAACATCGATCTCACCCAGGAAGAACATTTCATCGGGATGCCTGTCCCTGCAACCGCCATCTTTTTCGCATCCATTCCATTGATCCTTTTTTACCAGTCTGCTCAGTTCTCTTTGGTACCCCTCGATTTCTTTACCGATTTCTTTTCAAACTCGCGGGTGTTGGCAGTTCTCACGGTACTATTTTCCTACCTGATGGTTTCAGATTTTCATCTCTTCGCCATGAAATTTAAAAAGATGGGGTGGAAAGGGAACGAAATGCGCTACATTTTTCTCATCCTGGCAGCAAGTTACCTGCTGCTGTTCTCCTTGTGTGCCATTCCGCTGATCATTCTGACTTACTTTGTGCTCTCGCTCTTTTTTCAGAAGCGAATAGCGAATAGTGATTAGCGATTAGGGTCTTTGAATTGCCGGGTTCATTCGCTATCTCCGAAGCTCAAAATTCTGTCCCAGGTATACTTTACGTACATGTTCATCCTGTGCCAGCTCGTCGGATGAGCCGCTGCGGAGGATACTGCCTTCAAAGAGGAGGTAGGAGCGGTCGGTGATGGTGAGGGTTTCATGCACGTTGTGGTCGGTGATGAGCACCCCGATGTTTTTCTCTTTCAACTTGATAACGATCTGCTGGATATCTTCCACGGCAATCGGGTCGATACCGGCAAACGGTTCATCCAGCAGGATAAACTTTGGATCCACGGCCAGGCACCTGGCAATCTCTGTTCTGCGGCGCTCCCCTCCCGAAAGGGTGATCCCAAAGCTCTTTCTGACATGCTGCAGACCAAATTCGTCCAGCAGCTTCTCCAGCCTCTCCCTCTGCTGAACCTTTGTCAGCTTGGTAAATTCAAGAATGGCTTTGATGTTGTCTTCAACGGTCATTTTCCTGAAAATGGATGCCTCCTGCGGGAGATAACTGATTCCACGCTGGGCTCTCCGGTACATCGGTTCGGCTGTGATGTCGAGGTCGTCAAGAAAAACGTTCCCGGCGAGGGGCTTGATCAATCCAACGATGATGTAAAACGACGTTGTTTTGCCGGCACCGTTCGGGCCCAGCAGCCCAACGATTTCACCCGGCTCCACCTGGATAGTCACTTCGTTGACGACAGTCCGTTTCCGGTATTTCTTGATAATTTTTTCTGTGCGAAGGATCATGGTCTCAGATTATGGTACAAAAGTAACGAATCCTCAGAATGAAAAGTATAAGGATACGAAAAGGCCGAACCTTGCAGGGTTCACATTGGGCAGGTCGTGGAGGTGATTCAGACGCCAGATGGCATCGACGCGGATGATCCGGAAGATGTTTTCAATCCCCACTCCTGCTTCCCAGTAGGGGATATTCTCAAACGACCTCATCTGTCCCGGGAAGAGAGAATATTCCCGGTTTTTATCTTTGAGGGTTCCATAAAGACAGCGAACATGAACTACCTCTCTCCATTTCAGCTTCCGGATTAAGGGGAGATGGTTGAAAATCAATCCGTCGAAATGATGGGCATACGTAATTGAAAAGTACTGGTCGCTGACAAACTCGTAATAATTCATCAGGTTTGAGGCGAACTCATCAAATAGAAATGTTTGGTTCCCCTCATGGATCTTCAGCAACGGATAGGGAAGGGTTCCCCAGATTTTGCCTGCCTCAATGGTGTATTTTGACCAGCCGATGGTAGAGAAGTTGAACCACTGTTCGATGTTGGCCGTAAGCCGGTGGTATTCATAATCGCTGTGAAACAGATTGGGGATGCCATAGGCGTAGCGAATCAGGATGATGGGGTAACTGGAGCTTAAGGTGTAGCGGTAAAACTCTCCGGAGACAAACCTTTCGCGGAAAGCGATCCGTGTATCGAAAACCACCTCGGAGGTGAAAATATCGGGGATCAGAACGGGGGAACTCCGAACCTCCGGGAAGATAATAAAGGAGTTTATTCCCAGCGGAAACATCTGCCGGTGAATGAAATGTACCCGGTTGATCAGTCCGTTAAACCATTCGTGTTCATACATGATCTTAAACTCCTGAACCCGTGTGAGTTTGTCGTTTGGTCCCCGACGAAAAAGGGAACTCAGGATGTTGTCGGTCGAAAATGCATTGGGACTCAGGCCAAGTTGTTCGAGATCGTTTTTATAAGATGCCACAAGATCCCGGCGAGGATTCTTGTCGAACATGTACATCACTTCCCCTCCGTATTTGAACCGCTGGTCTTTGGTGCCGTAAGCGAGATATGCCTCCAGCTGGATTTTCTTGCTGAACGTGTTGCTTGTCCGCCCCCCGATCCTGAACCTGGCTCCCTCAATGCTGTTAAACGAAAAGAGTTTTGTATAGGGTCCCAGCTCGAACTTCCCCCATGGGAGGTACCCGTTTGCCACGGTGTATACAATGTCAACATACGTTTTAAACAGGGGGATCTTCTTCACGGAGTCTACCATTTCGTAGATTCCCTGTTCCGATTCCGACAGGCCTTCGTGCCTGGCCATGTCCCAGAATCCATCCTCTTTTTTGTTGGCTTCGGGTTCGATGAAGATGTTGGCAGGCAAGGAGAGGAACCGTTTATTTTCAGGCGGATCAAACTGGAAATCCCTGTAGTTGGAGGTTCGGTGTCCGAAGAATCCCACCACTTTGTCGGTATTCTCGATGATGTTGAAGTCGGCAATCATCTTATCACGGCTGAGCATCCAGAACCTTTCATCGGTCCATTCAAACTCCTGTTTTACGGCCAGGTCGTTGATGAAATTGATGTTGGCGTCGGAGGCGATCCGGAGGTCAATCTTCTTGATGGCAAACGATGTATCGGCCACCCAGAAACTGCCTGTAAATGTCAGTTCCTGCTTCCTTTTGGGCTTGAACATCAGGTGGTAACACCAGTTGGATCCGATATAGGTGCTGTCAACCAGGTAGTATTTGTAATAGTCGGGTCCGAATTCAGCGATGGGACTGATAAAATTCTTGTCGAAAATCGGAATGTGGTCTTTGTATATCTCAATCTGTTCAGAGAGGTTTCCCAGGAATTGAGCGACGCTCTCATTCTCCAGTCCCGACAGCCGTGATGCTTTGATGATCTCTTTCCGTGCTTTGGGCGATTTCCGGAAATAGACATCAGAAAGTGTTTCGGTGATAAAAACCGGAAGGTAGGATTTGCCGTTGATGGTTGAGGTATCGACGTAGGAGAAAATAAAGTCGAATGATTTAAACAGCTTCCGGCGTTTCAGTTTGTCGCTGATGTTATTGGCATCCAGTTCAATTTTGGTGTATGCCTCATACTGATAGGAGGAGAATGATTGCAGGGAGTTCTTCTCCTTGTTTGCGATCACCCGTTCCAGAATCTTATCGGCCGGGTTTCCGGTATACCTGATCGTCACCTCCGCCAGCGTATAACTCTCCGGTTTCAGTTGCAGGTCGATGGTTTGAAACTGATGCAGCTGGATTTTCCGGTACTGAGGTGCGTATCCGATCAATGAGGCACGCAGCGAGTCAGCCTTTGCCATGAATTCGATGGAAAACTTCCCGTCGAAATCGGTCAGGGTGCCCAGGGCAGACCCCCGGATTACAATATTGGCAAAGGGGATTGGTTCACCCGTAGATTCATCGGTGATGGTGCCAATGATCTTTGTGACCTGAGCTGTGACCGACAGGCTGCAAAGGAGAAAAAGCATCCATGCTGCAATAGAGACGGATCGCCGGTAGGTTTTCATTGGATCGGGATTCGGGGATTACTCTCCGGCAGGTTGTGGGTAGTTCAGCGCATCCCAGAACTCGACGGCCCTTCTCAGGTGTGGGATCACAATTGATCCGCCAACAAGCGTTGCAATGCCGAAGGTTTCATTGAGCTCTTCACTGGAAACACTGTTTTCGTGGCATTTTATCAGGTGGTATTTGACGCAATCGTCGCATCGAAGCACCATAGAGGCTACCAGTCCCAGGAGCTCTTTTGTCTTAACCGGCAAGGCTCCATCCATATATGCATTGGTATCGATGTTGAAGATCCGCTTGATCACCTTGTTGTCGCTCTCCAGGATGCGTTCGTTCATCCGTTGCCGGTACTCGTTGAAATCGTCAATGATCTGGTTCATAGAACAGAAATTAAATGATTCCCTCTTTGAGGATGTCGTGGAGGTGAATAATGCCTAGATACACCCCATTTTTCAATACGATCAGTTGGGTGATATTGTTATTTCGCATCACCTGCAATGCTTCGATAACCAGCATTTCGGGTTCGATTGTTTTCGGGCTAGGAGTCATAATATCCTCAGCTGTAACAGTTTCCAGTCCGATATTTTTCTCAAGCATCCTGCGGAGGTCGCCATCGGTGATCATCCCAACGAGCAGATTGTGTTTCAAAACAGCTGTTGCCCCAAGACGTTTGGAAGAGATTTCCAGGATAACGTTTTTAATATTATCAGAATGTGTTACTTTTGGCACCGGATTGTTGACATATAGATCTGCGACGGATAGATAGAGCGATTTCCCCAGTACCCCTCCCGGGTGAAATTTTGCAAAATCACTGGCTGTAAAGCCACGGCTTTCGAGCAGGCATACAGCCAGGGCATCACCCATCACCAACTGAGCTGTTGTGCTGGAAGTAGGAGCGAGGTTGTTAGGGCAGGCTTCCTGGGGAACTGATGTGTTTATCCAGAAGGTTGCATGGGTTGCGAGGTAGGAAGAGGGGTTGCCAACCATGGCAAGCAGAGGGTTTCCGTTCTTTTTTATCAGGGGGACAAGGATTTTAATCTCAGGAGTGTCGCCACTTTTGGAGAGACAGAGGACTACATCATCTTTCTGGATGATCCCTAAATCTCCATGAATGGCATCTGCGGCATGCATGAAAACAGCCGGCGTTCCTGTGGAGTTGAAGGTTGCAACGATTTTTTGTCCGATGATTGCGCTTTTGCCAATCCCTGTTACGATAACACGCCCACCTGCATGAAAGATGGTGTCAACACATCGAATGAAATTTTCGTCAACAGAAGAGAGAAGGCCTGTGATGGCTTCTGCTTCCTGGCGAATGGTTGTTAGGGCAGATTCTCGAATATCGGTTGTGCTTTTCAAAGTGCAAATTTTTTTAAAAATTTGGTTGATTCGGAATATTTGTCATTATATTTGTATATACGGGGTTTAATTCTGCGTAAACCAGGCACCTCAACAAAAGTAAACAATTAACCAGATAATTACAATGGCGGGTACCAAGGGCGATCTCAATCTGAATGATGCCTTGAAAAGAGTATTTGGATTTGATACCTTTAAAGGGAATCAGGAAGCGATTATTGATAATGTACTTGCTCAAAAAGATACATTTGTCATCATGCCTACGGGCGGGGGTAAGTCACTCTGTTATCAGCTTCCGGCGCTCATTCAGGAAGGAACAGCTATCATTGTTTCTCCCCTGATAGCCCTGATGAAGAACCAGGTTGACTCAATGCGAAGTTTCGGCACTGAAGAGGAGGTGGCTCATTTTATGAACTCCTCCCTTTCGCGCCAGGAGATCCTTCAGGTGAAGAAAGACATCACCACAGGCAAAACAAAACTGTTATAC
>JACZJJ010000143.1 GCA_014860625.1 Bacteroidales bacterium
GTCTCACTCCCCCTCAATCAGTCTCCGCAGTTTCGCCATATCTTTCCACTTCTTGCGAGCCTCTTCTACCGGGACTCCCCAGTAGGTCTTTCCGCCTTCGATGGATTTGTCGATGCCCGACATGGCATAAACGATGGCACCTTTGCCTATTACCAGGTCTTTGTTGACCGAAACACGCGCCCAAAGAATGACATCGTCTTCGATGCGGGTCACTCCGGCGATGGCACAGTGAGCTCCAATCAGGCAGTTGCGGCCAACAAAGGTATCGTGACCGATCTGTACATGGTTGTCAATTTTGGTGCCTTCTGAGATTACCGTATCCCCCGAAACGCCCCTGTCGATAGAGGTCAGTGCACCAATCTCAACCCTGTTTTCAAGTACCGTCCTGCCGCAGGATTCCAGCTTTTTCCAGCCATCCGGACGACGCTGGAAATAATAGGCATCTGCACCAATGACCGCGCCCGAATGAATGATCACCTGATTGCCAATGACCGAATGATCATAGACAGAAGCATTGGCATGGATCAGGCAGTTCTTGCCGATGGTGACATGGTTCCCGATAAACGCTCCGGGCTGGATCACGGTTCCTTCACCGATAGAAGCAGAAGGACTTATCATAACTGCAGCAGATTCGAAGGGGCGAAACCTGAGTGCCAGTGAAACATAGTCGTCGAATGGCTTTTCGGAGATGATTAATGCTTTCCCCACGGGGCATTCAACCTCCTTGTTAATCAGGATGGTAGTTGCCTTTGAATGGAGCGCTTTGTTATAGTATTTAGGATGATCAACGAAGGTCAAATCGCCCTCTTCAACCATATGAATCTCATTGATGCCAGTCACCAGGTGAGTCTCATCCCCGATAAACCGGGCTCCAAGGAAACCTGCAAGCTCTTTAACCGTAAGGGGTTGAGGAAATTTCATTTCAAGTCGTAATTCGTAATTCGTAATTAACTTTTAACCCTCTCCCCGTATTCTCCCGTCCTGGTATCAATCTTGATGACTTCCCCGGTTTCAATAAAGAGAGGTACTTTAACGATAGCGCCTGTCTCCATGGTTGCCTCTTTCAGTGCGTTGGTCGCGGTATTACCACGGAAACCGGGTTCAGTATACGTAATGGCAAGTTCAACATAGGAAGGAAGGTCGCAATTGAGAGGGGTTTCTGTATCGGCATGAAAGACAATCTCTACCTCCTGTCCCTCTTTCAGGAACTGCGGAGCACTGATAAGCCCTTCAGCGATAGGAATTTGTTCAAAGGTCTCCGTATGCATGAAATGATATCCTGAGTCATCTTTGAAAAGGTACTGATGAGGACGACGTTCCACCCGTGCGATTTCAATTTTCTCACCGGAGTTGAACGTGTTCGGGATGACCCTTCCTGTACGTAAGCTCTTCAGTTTCGTACGAACAAAGGCTCCTCCCTTCCCAGGTTTAACATGTTGAAATTCAACGACGGAAAACAGGTCGTTGTTAAAATCTATCACCAATCCATTCCGGATATCTGCTGTTGTTGCCATAACTTTTATTAATCGTAACTGGTTCTTAAAAGGGGTGCAAAGTTAATGGAAAATTTCGAGGGAAAAAAGTACTGCCAACTGCCAACTGCCAACTGAAGACTGCCTACTGCTCACTGACCTTATTCTGATACATATCCAAAGCGACCAGAATGGCAATAAATGCCCAAACGGGGACAGAGGCTTTATCGGTATCAAGGAAGTTGTTCAGCGTCCCATGAAGGAAATAGGTAATCAATCCCAGAAGGACAGTGAGACTGATGAGGCGTGTTTCAGGGGTTTTCGCCTGCTTATGAATCTTAATGCCATACGTGACTACCATAATGATGAGCGTCAGCATGATAAGCATCCCCGGCAATCCCTCCTCGGAAAGCGGGCCGATAAACTCACTGTGGGCATTGCCACGGTCACCGGCGTTGGTACTGATCAACGTCTTCTCTTTGGAAAGCTGAAACGGAGCATATTCAAACTGGTAAGTTCCTGGGCCAAAGCCGAAAACGGGTCGCTCGTTGAACATCCTGAAAGCCGATTGCCATCGGTTGATCCGTTCGAGGTTGGAATCGTCGGTAGAAATGTTGGTTATAGACTGCACATGCTCCGTGAAGTCGCCGGAAGTTCCCTGTTTGTTTCGTTCAAGAACATCCCAGATCTGCTGCTGAAACATAAAAAAGAAGATCAGTAATCCGCCCGTGATCACAGCAATCCATTTGAACTTGATCCTGAAAAGGATCACGAAATAAACCATCAGGGTAGCTACGATGCTGATCCAGGCAGCCCGGCAGTACGAAAGATACAGAGCCGCCAGGAGAATTACCATAAACATGAAAGCAAAAAAGCGTGTGGTCCTTCCATATACCTTACTAAAAGTAAAACCAACAAATACAGGCAGAAAAAGGGCCAGTATGGCACCATATGCCGTATGGTCATTGTAGAAGGGCTCCATCACCCAGTGCCCGGCTTCTTCTTCAAAACCAAAGGTTGAGTGATGTGCGATGGTGTAAAAAATCACTCCCATCAGCGGGATGGCATAGAGCCAGATAAAAAGGCGGATATTGAGCGTCTTTCTGAAAAGCAGGATGCCAAGAAAATAAAATGGGATCACAAACCATAATCTGGCAAGCAGAAATTTAAATGACACGAGTGGAATCTGGCTGGTTAGGCTGGTGATGAACATCCATGTCAGAGAAATGATCACAATGATGCTGACCGGGTGAGTCCATATCTTTCTGTCGAAATCATTCTTGTAAAACATCTTCAGGATAAAGATCAGGAAGACGCCGAACAACAGTGGTTCGGTAGGCACAGAGATTCCGGCCCCTAACTCATACTGAACCATGTTTACTGCTATCGGCGTTGTAAAAGCGATAAGTAACAGAATCCAGTCGAGGCGGGTAAAATAAAAGTAGAGAAGTACCAGTAGAACAGGAATGGCAAGGGAGTAATAAAGATCCTTATAAACCATGTAGGCATTCAGAAGGATATAGGCCAGGCTGATGGCGTAGACCCACACCACCTTATATCTCTCCATGAAGCCGGAGATTCCCGTTCCAGCTAGAAGGTTAGGCATTTTTCGACGGAAACTGTTTTGTAAACCTGGTTCGTTCGATCAGACCAATTACAATCAGAGCGAGTGAGAACATGGCCAACACCGATCCTACCACGATCAGCCACCTGATGGGGGATGCCTTCTTGTCGGAGACAAAAGGCTTGGTAAGAACATTCATGTGGGTGTATTCCCGGTTGTAATCAAGCAGTGCCCTGTCGTAGTCAAGCTTGAACACGGCAAACTCCTCCGTTTCAGCTGCCATCATCTCCTGGATCAGAAGCATTTCAGCACCCTTCTCCTCGATGTTTTTCTTATACTTGAGGGCATCGCTGTATCGTCCCGGTTGGCTTCCTGTTCCCAACAGTGCACGCATCACCTCGCGGGTCTGGGCCTGGTATTCCATCAATCCATACTTAGTACCCAACTCTTCAGCTCGCTGTCTCAGAGAGTCAATCTTCATCTTCTTCTCGTTGACAATCGTTTCGTAGTTGATCACTACCTCATAGAACTTATCCCGGTGCATTTTACGCACCTTCATATTGTAAAAGTCGAGGATTGAATTCACCATATCACACGCCATTCTGGGATCTGGATCCAGCACTTCAACATTCACTGCTTCATAAGGTGTTTTACTGATCTTTACCCGTTGATTGTAGATCCAATAGAGTGTACTGAGAAAATGTTGATAATTGGAGTCTACCTTCCAGTGAGCTGCCAGGTTGTATTTTCCTATCACACTGTCGCGGATATCCCCGGAGTTAAGAATCTCGATCATCTGTTCGGTCTCATTCTCATCCGAGTAGGGAGCTACATTCGACGGATAGACCACAGCATACGATTTATACAGTGGAGTGATCACCATCGGGCCTGAGAAGATGATGGAAAGAACAAGTGCCAGCACCAAGATGACAGCCAGATGGATCTTCCACCTGATGAGGATATCAACGATATTCTTGCTGTTGAAAAAGGGTTCCATATATGGTTTTTTTGGTTTACTAATTGGTTTTGTTACGATTGTCCCAACTGAAATTTCTTTTGGGCATTGGCCAGGGAGATTTTCTCAACAATCATGATGCTGATGATGGTAAGAAACAGCGCGGAAATGGTTGAGACAAGCATGATGAGCCAACGGATCGGATAGGACTTTTTCTCTGCCTTGTAGGCGTCGCTTACTACAAATTTTTGAGGGATATTCTCCTGCGCATCCACTTTCGCCTCTTTGAGTCTGGATTGCAGCAAGGTAAGCTGTTCGGTCTTGAACTCGAGGGAATTCTTCAGCGACATGTAAATCCCACCGTACTTCCCGAGAATATCGAGCCGTTTCTGAAGCGCTTTCTGAGCCTCGGTATTTCCATTCATGATGGCGATTGCCATTTGCTGATTCATCACCTGCGATTGATACTCCACATCATTGACACCCAGTTTCCCGATCGAAACCAATGAGTCAACAATGACATACACCTCACTTTGCAGGGCTCTGTACTCCTCCTCCACAATAGACAACCCCTGGATAGCCCGGAGGTGCTGCATATCATTTTTTGTCGAGTCAAGCAGTGATGCTATCGTGTTTGCGATGTCGGCAGCTACCTGCGGATCGGTATCGTAAACCGTAATCTGGACAGCCATAAAAGGCGTTCTGCGGAAACTGATATTCCTGTCATATTCGTCGAATAACCTGGAATATTTATACATGGCAGCAGAATCAATTCCATAATGCTCCATCAGGTTGAACGTTGTTATCACCCGGTCGCGTATCTTATTGGAGTTAAGGATCTGCATCATCTGTTCGGCCTGCTCATCCTCGCCAAACGACATCAGGTCTTCGCCTTTCTGGTTGTTTTCGGTCAGCAATGCTTTGGATACCGAGTTGGTACTTGCCGGAAACATAATGACGGTTGATTTGAACTTTGGCGTGATAAACCAGGGCAGGGAGAAAAACCAGGAACCGGCCAGCGCCACAATCATCACGATGAATAGGGGTTTCCGCCATTTATAAAGAAAGATTACGATATTGGATGAGTCGAAATCTTCTCTTTTTGTTGGGTCATGGATCATAGCAAATTGATCAAAATTTTGCCAAAGGTATAGATTTTTGAAGAATGAACAACGATGGCTTATTAATTGATGCCCTCAATTAACTGTCTCTGCGCAGGATGCCAATGAGAGCCCTAAAATGGAGAAGCTTTAGTATTATGGCCAGAAACAGGGATATGACAAGAGCAAGGGTGAAGTTGGACAACCAGGCCAGTTGGTCCGGAAGTCCGGGGATGGAGATGGTTATCTGCCTGGATGCCCAGGTTAACAGTACCACCCCGCCTATGAATGAGAAGAGCGTCAGAAGATATCGGTAATTCACCTTGAATTTGAACACTCGCTGTACAAGGATCACCTGGGCAAGAGCTGCAAAAATCTGGGTTGAGAGGCTGGAGACAGCACTTCCGTATGCAAGGAAACGGGGAATCAGCACCAGGTTTACAACAAGATTGATTATCAGGCTTATCGACGCAATGATATTCAACTCTTTGAGGTTTCCGTTTGCCGTGAGAAGGGTTCCGAAAATGTAGGTGGTGGATATCGCGACAAATCCAAGCATCAGGAGCTGAAATACAGGAGCCGACTGCGTAGTATCCGCATCATAGAGAAGGTTCATCATCTCCTTGCTGTAGAAAAAAGAGGTGACGGCCACGATAGTAGCTACAGTGATGATCAGGGTATACGAAAGTTTCAGCATCTCTTCCACAGACTCTTTTTGCTTGATCATCTTTGAGAAAATGGGAATTAACAGAACTGAAAAAAGAAATGAGATCATAGTAGCCGCATCCAGTAACCTGTATCCATGTGCATAGATACCTGCCTGCTTATTGCCAAGTGATTCACCCAAAATGCCTTCCAGCATGACCGGATCAAGGCGGTTGTACAATGTCATCAGCAAAACCATCAGTGCAAACGGCATGCTTTTCTTGACGATCATCAGGAAGAAGGGCCAGTGCCATTTCAATTTACGAAATGCCGATTTACGGATGACGATTGCAAGGGCAATAACAGCAGTAAAAACATAGGCTGCTGTTTGGCTGTAAACGAACCATTCGATGCGGAATGGTGTTTCGGCAAGTTGTCCCCATAGAAGCACGCTGCAGAAGAGGATCATGAGAAGCCGGTCAAGAATGGAGAGGAGACTGTCTGTTTTGAAAAGCAACAGCCCTGAGATATTAGACCGCAGGTAGAGGATGAATGATGAGAGAAACTGGTTGAAAGCAAGGAATGCAAGCAGATACAACTGGTCGCCGGAATATCCCATGATAAAAACGGCTATCAGGTAAGTAATAAGGATGTACAGAATCCCTAGCATGAATTTAAGTACCAGGATGCCGGAGAAGTGCTTATTCAGCAGGTGGTTGTGCTGGGCGATGTTCCTGTTGTTGAAGTTGGTAATTCCCAGGTCGAGCAAAATATTGAACAGGAAGGAGAAGTTGAAGATGACAAAATAAAACCCGTAATCCTCCACTCCTACTGTGTTCTGGACAGTTCTGTCAATCCCAAAAATCCAGAACGGCTTGATGAGAAGATTCAAAAAGAGAAGCAACCCCAGATTTGTCAGAAATTTACGTTGCATGGATTAAAGGAAAAATCCCCGGAAGATGATGAAATGGGTTTATTTTTCGAAAAAATAGTGTGATATTTGCTACAAAGTTATAAATAATCTGAACCAAGAAACGTTCTATCCTGATGAATATTGCTGTCAACACCCGCCTGCTGCTGAAAGACAAACTCGAAGGAATCGGGTGGTTTACGTTTGAATCACTGAAACGAATTACTACCCAACATCCCGAACACCATTTTTTCTTCATCTTTGACAGGCCCTTTTCAGAGGAGTTTGTCTTCTCCGACAATATCACTCCGTTGGTCCAGTATCCTCCGGCACGTCATCCCTTCCTCTATTACGCCTGGTTTGAATTCAGCCTCCCCTCACTGCTCAACCGGCTGAAACCTGACCTGTTTCTCTCTCCGGATGGCTTTCTTTCCCTCCGCTACAAGGGAAAATCGATGAACGTGATCCACGATCTCAATTTTGAGCACTATCCGGAGGACCTTCCGTTTCTCACCCGCAGGTATTATCGTCACTACTTCCCGAAATACGCACAGAAGGCAGTCAGGATTGCAACCGTTTCAGAATACTCCCGCCAGGATATCGTTAGCCAGTATCATGTTAACGAGGATAAGATCGACATCGTTTACGACGGAGCCAACGAGATCTACAAACCGCTCACCGAAGAGGAGAAGGTGATGACCAGGCAGTTCTATTCCGACGGGAAGCCATTTTTTCTCTTTATCGGATCCCTTCATCCCCGGAAAAACCTTTCAAACCTGTTCCGGGCCTTTGATCTTTTCAAAAAAACCAACCCTTCGGATGTCCAGCTCCTCATCGTAGGGGCGCGTAAGTGGTGGACTCCCGAGATCGATTTATCCTACCAGCGCATGATCTATTCCAGGGATGTAGTCTTCACCGGCCGTCTCAACATTGAACATCTTCGGTATGTGCTTGGTGCTGCTACCGCACTCACCTATGTCTCCTACTTTGAAGGATTCGGTATCCCCATTGTGGAAGCCTTCCGCTGCGGCACACCCGTCATCACATCCGATGTTACCTCCATGCCCGAGGTAGCCGGCGACGGCGCCCTGCTGGTCGACCCGTTTGACCCGGAAACCATCGCCATGGCTATGTATAAGATTTACCAGTACAAGACCATGCGTGAAGAGCTTGTGCTGCGGGGACACGCCCGCGAAGGACTTTTTACATGGCAAAACACGGCCGACCGTCTTTGGGAATCGATCGAAAAAGCCTTGAAAACCAACTGCTAGCATGAACATACTCCTCTTAGGGTCGGGGG
>JACZJJ010000019.1 GCA_014860625.1 Bacteroidales bacterium
CTGGTAAGGGCGGGTTCCAAACCCGCCCCTCAGCAGCTACCGGACTGGTAAGGGCGGGTTCCAAACCCGCCCCTCGGCAGCTACCAGACTGGTAAGGGCGGGTTCCAAACCCGCCCCTCGGCAATCAACCTGAAACCAACAACAAACAACAGAACTATGAATTTTGAACAAATCGTAAGAATGGCTCTGGCTGAGGATCTCGGAGACGGGGATCACACATCGCTGGCTACGATTGGTGAGGGGACTGAAGGGATGGCGAAGCTGTTGGTGAAGGCCAACGGAGTGCTGGCAGGATTGCCGGTTGCCAGGGAGGTGTTCAGACAAGTGGATCCCAATCTTCACATGTCAGGGATGATCGGGGACGGGCAGTTTGTTGAAAAGGGAACGGTGGCATTTACGGTTGAAGGGGATATCCGTTCCATTCTGGCATCGGAGCGGACAGTGTTGAATTTCATGCAACGGCTCAGCGGCATTGCGACTGAGACATTCAGGATCACACAAATGATCAGGGATACCCATGCAAAGATCCTGGATACAAGGAAGACAACTCCCGGCTTCCGTGAGCTGGAGAAATATGCCGTAACACTGGGAGGTGGAGAGAACCACCGGATGGGCTTGTTTGACATGATCATGATCAAAGACAACCATGTGGATTATGCGAAAGGGATTGGAAACGCCATCAAGGCAGTTGTTGATTACCAGAAGAAGTGGAATAAAACTCTTCACGTGGAGATTGAGGTCAGGAATTTCGGGGAGTTGCTGGATGTCATTAATGCAGGAAATATTGACCGGATCATGCTCGACAACTTCTCCGTTGAGGATGTCAGATCGGCTGTGGAGGTAGTTGCCGGACGTTTCGAAACAGAGGCTTCCGGAGGGATTACCATCGACAACGTAAGAAACTATGCCGAAACCGGCGTGGATTATATCTCGATGGGAAGCCTTACCCATCAGATCAAGAGTTTGGATATGAGTTTGAAGGCGGTTATCAGGAGATTTTATGAAGATTCCACCCCACATAAGCAAACACGGTAACGGGCTTCTCAGGTGGAAACCCATCCGAAGGCTGATCATTGCCTCTAAGCGGATTGTCCTGCCCGGATTTGACGGGATGCCGTTGTATGATGTCACCGTTTTTTTCTTCAACGGATTATCGAAGGGATTTCTCAACGCGAGGGCATCGGCTATCTCCTTCTCCTTCGTGCTGGCTTTCTTCCCCTTCCTGATCTTTCTCTTTACTATCATCCCATTTGTTCCTATTCTGAACTTTCAATCGGAGCTGCTGGAGATTATCCGGGGTTTTCTTCCGGGAACGACGTGGGAATCTGTGAAGGGCACCCTTGTAGATGTGATCACACGGCCCCGGAGCGGACTTTTGATTCTGAACTTTGTTCTCACGCTCTATTTCTCTACGAACGGCGTCAACAGCCTGATTGAAGCCTTCAACAATACAGCCCACACCATTGAGAGCCGTACCGTTGTAAAGCAATACCTCATCTCCATTGTGCTGGTGATGATCCTCTCCTCTCTCCTGATCATCTCCATTGGACTGATGACGTTTGGGACATGGTTACTCAACCTGATTTTTATAGAGTCTGTTGTCAACAGCTTTTTTTACCTTTTAATGATGCAGGTGCTGCGCTGGATCACGATTGCCACCCTGCTGCTGGTGGCTATTTCGTTCCTCTATTACCTGGCTCCTGCCAAGCGGGGCCGTTTCCGTTTCATCTCTGCCGGCTCGATGGTGGCTACGATCCTGGTAATTGTCACCACATTGGGATTCAATTACTATGTCGACAACTTTGCCAGGTACAATGCTCTCTATGGGTCTATTGGGACGTTGCTGATCGTTCTGGTTTGGATCTACCTGAACTCTATTAGCTTACTTATCGGGTTCGAGCTCAATGCGAGCATCATGAACGCCAGGCAGGCGGAGGAGGGGGAGAGGTAGGG
>JACZJJ010000004.1 GCA_014860625.1 Bacteroidales bacterium
TTATTGTTTATTGTTTATTGTTTATTGTCGGTTGTCAGTTGTTTGTGGGTGTTTTTTTTGAGGCTGGTTACTTGTTCAAAACTAGCCCATATTGTTTCGTGTTTACGTCATACCTTACCAATCCCTGCCTGGAGGAATCAATGATGTATTGCGATACTTCCGACGGCTTCAGTCCCAGCGAACCGGCGATTTCACCCGTTGAGAGCGATTTCTTCTCAAGTAGTGTGGTTATCAGGCTTATATCCAGCTTGTGGGCAATCAATTCATCAAACAGCCGGTCAAATTCGGCACTGCTGAAAAAGGCATGGTAGGCCTCCTCGGTCCTTACCGGTACATGAAGCCTCTGGGTCAAAACAAGCTTCACATAGGGGAGGATTTTCTTAACGGCTTCGAACTTGAACGCCAGTGTTTGGTCGTCTATTCCTTCTGATTTGCCAAGAGGTCCCAGTTTCACCAGCTCGTCACTGTACTCATTCATGAAGTTGGCAAAACGGATGCCTTCACCGGCAGAGACCCATTCGAGTTTTAAGCGGCTGGGAAAAACCCCGATGTGCTCCAGGATCTTTTTGCACACCTGAACCATGCTGTAGGCATTGAAGTTGCCATTTGTAACATAGTGACAATCACACAGATGGCAACCTCCAATAAATATTCCATCGATGCCGTTGGTATAGGCTCGCAGGATGTGCAGCAGGTCAACCCTGGCCGAACACATCACCCTGATGAGCCGGATATGGGGCGGGTACTGAAAACGGGAAACACCGCACAGGTCGGCGCCTCCGTAACAACACCAGTTGCAGATGATGCCGATTATTTTTGGTTGAAAAGTTTGATTGCTATGTGGCATTATTTCTTTTTCCTTTGAATTTGGGGCTTGTATATTGGGGCTTGGAATTTAAAATTTCGTTACTGCATCAATCTGGTTAATCAGCTCTTCATCGGTATAGTGTTTCAGTGAGATCGCAGAGGTGGGGCACACCACGTTGCAGAGGCCGTCTCCTTTGCAGAGAATCGAATTGACCATAGCCTTTTTCCCTTGTCCCTCTTCGCTGAATTCAATGGCGCCGTAAGTACACACCGAGATGCATGCGCCACATGAGATGCAGGAATTCGGGTTCACCTCGCACACAGATCCAGATGCGGTTACCGTATCCTGGGAGAGCAGTGCTGCCGCTCTTCCTGCAGCCCCGTAAGCCTGGGTAATGGCCTCAGACATGTGTTTAGGGTAGTGAGCTGTTCCACAGAGAAATACGCCTTCTGCCGAGAAGTCAACCGGTCTCAGTTTTACATGCGCCTCCTGGAAAAACCCATCCTGATTCAAAGGTACTTTGAATAACCGCGCGGCTTCGTATGTTCCTTCCGAGGCAATCACTGCCGCGGCGAGGGATAACAGATCGGTATCAATGGCAAGGATCTTTCCCAAGATCGGATCGGGCACGGTTACCCGGATGACCTCTTTGCCCCCCTCATTCACCACCTCTACAACAGGCTTATTCTCCGGTTCATAGCGGATGAACTTCACATCCTTCCCAGCTGCTTCACGGTAATAATCTTCGCTGTATCCGTATGTTCTGATATCCCTGAAGAGGATGTAGATGTCCATCTTCGGATTGATCTCCTTCAGTTTCAATGCGTTCTTGATAGAGTGGGTGCAACACACCCGGCTGCAGTAATTCCTGTCTTCCTGCCGGCATCCTACACACTGGATCATCACCATACTTTCGGCACTCTTCAGTTTTTCATCTCCATTGGCCAGCTGCTCGCCCAGTTCCACCGAAGTCGACACCTTTTCAGTGGTTCCGTAGAGGTACTCTGTAGGCCGGTATTCAACCGCACCTGTAGCCAGGATGGCGGCACCATGTTCGATCGTTTTCGTTCTTCCTTCGGATTGTACGGTGGTGACGAAATTCCCCACATAGCCCGATACATCCGTGATGGCTGCATTATGAGACACGTGGATGAACGGGTGCTTGTATACTTTTTTGATCAGGTCGCGAAGGTATTCCTGAACATCCAGTCCTTCGAGGGTGGTCGGTATTCTCAAAGCCATTCCTCCCAGGTTGTTCTCTTTCTCCAGCAGGTGGACCTCAAATCCCTGTTTGGCCAAGCTCAATGCGCTTGTCATCCCGGCCAACCCTCCGCCAATCACAAGAGCCGTCTTGTTTACAGGGAGGTCAAATTCCTGCAGGGGTTCGAGGTGTCCGGCACGGGCCACCGACATCCTTACGATGTCTTTCGCTTTTTGCGTGGCCTCCTCCTTTTGCTTGGAGTGCACCCAGGAGCAATGCTCCCGGATGTTGGCCATGTCAAAGAAGTACTGGTTGATGCCTCCTTCCCTCAGGGTATCGCGGAACAGAGGTTCGTGTGTCTTTGGTGTACAGGCAGCGACGACTACCCGGTTCAGCCCTTTTTCCCTGATCGTGTTCGAAATTTGCTGGGCGGCATCCGTGGAACAGATAAAGAGACCCTCCTCCGCATGCACCACGCCTTCCAGCGTTTTGGAATAATCAACCAGTGATGGAATGTCCACAACCCGGCCGATGTTGGCTCCGCAATGGCAGGCAAAGACACCAATTTTGAGCTCCTCTTCAGAGACGTCCCGCTCTTCCGGATAGACACGCTCTTTCGACAGTTTTCCCCGGCGGGCACCCAAAAGTTCGCCCGTAAGGGCGTTGGCTCCGCTGCCGGCAACCACCGATTCCGGAATGTCGAGAGGACCCTGAAAGGCTCCGCTGATAAAGATGCCGGGCCTGGAGGTTTCGATGGGCCTTGTGGCGTCTATTTTACAGAATTGGTGGGCATTCAGCTCAATGCCGAACGTTTTGGCGAGGTCATCCACATTGGCGGGTGGACTCAACCCAACACCAAGCACCACAAGGTCAAACTCCTCCTCCTTTACCCCGTCGTCGGGGGTTGAATACTTGATCGTAACATTTTTGGTGCCGGGAATCTCTTTGCCAACGGCCACATAACTTTTGATGAATTTCACACCGGGAAGGTTCTCCGTACGGTTGTAAAACCGTTCGAAATCCTTGCCGTATGAGCGGATGTCGTTGTGGAAGATCATGGCTTCCGTATCGGCATCGTGGTCTTTGGCCAGGATCACCTGTTTCTGGATATAGGTGCAACAAACCGAAGAGCAGTAGCTGTTTCCGCCGTCGGTGTACTGGCGTGATCCTACACAGTGAATCCAGGCGATCTTTTTGGGGTGTTTGAGATCGGAGGGGCGCAGGATCTCCCCAACATGAGGGCCCGTAGCGCAGAGCAGGCGTTCGAAGTCGAGGCTGGTGACCACGTTGGCATACCGCCCATAGCCGTAGTCATGCTGCAACTTCGGGTCAAACACCTCGTAACCGGGAGCCAGTACGATTGCTCCAACATGCACCACCTTCTTCTCCGCCTTCTGATGCAGGTCGATGGCGTTGTTTTTGCAGACACCAACACATATCGAGCATTTTTCTTCCTTCAGGAAAAGGCAGCTCTCGTCAATGTAAGGGACCAGCGGCACGGCCTGTGAGAAGTAGATATGGGTTGCCTTGTTGGTGGAGAGGTTCTGGTTAAAGGGGTCGGGGATATGTACCGGGCAATACTCGGCACATACGGTACAACCTGTGCATTTGTCTTCAATGATGTACCGTGGTTTTTTGTTGAGCGTTACGGTGAAATCGCCTGCCACTCCTTCCACTTTGTCCACCTCGGTGTAGGTCAGGATCTCTATGTTGGGATGCCTGTCGCACTCAATGAATTTCGGCGACTCGATGCACATGGAGCAGTCGTTGGTGGGAAAGGTCTTGTCGAGCTGGGCCATCTTGCCGCCAATGGTGGGAGATTTTTCAACCAGGAAGACTTTATAGCCCGATGTGGCAAGATCCAATGCAGCCTGGATGCCGCTGATCCCTCCGCCAACCACAATTACGTCGCCTATGTTTTCTGTTTTCACGTTTCTAATAGTCAAATTTCAAGTTCCCAGTTCCCAGTTCACAGTCCCCAGTCTCCAGTCTTCAGTTCTCAGTCCAAAATTTCAAATCACATCGGCAATAATTTCCGTGATGTCTTTTACCTCAATCCCTTCGCCTTCCTTCCTTGAGATGAGGCTGTCTTCGAAATTTGCGATGCAGTAGGGGCAGGCAGTTACGAGAACTTCAGCCCCGGTTTCCATGGCCTGCTGTACCCGGATGTCGGAGAACCGCTCCCCCTTCGGGGTGTCCATCCAGATCCTTCCGCCGCCGCCTCCACAACAGAAGCTCTCTTGCCTTGATTCAGCCATTTCGTTCAGCTCCAGGGCCTTCACGTTTTGCAATACGTTTCTGGGCTCCTCATAAATTCCGTTGTGACGGCCCAGGTAGCAGGGATCGTGGTAGGTGATTTTCTTTTTGTACTCCCCCGGTAGTTTCAGCCTTCCATCCCTGATGAGCTCATCAAGATACTGTGCAATGTGAACGATCTCAAAGTTTACCATGAACTCGGGGTATTCGTTTTTGAAGGTCTCGTAGCAATGCGGTGAGGAGACAAGGATTCGCTTCACCCCGTGGTCGATAAAGGTCTTGATGTTCTCTTTTGCCAGCTGCAGGTAGAGCTCTTCATCGCCTGTTTTGCGGATACTCTCCCCGCAGCAGTTCTCCTTTGAACCAAGGATCCCAAAACTGACTCCCGCTTTGTTGAGGATGTTGGCTGTAGCCACAGCAACCTTCTTTAACCGGGGGTCATAACTCAGGTAACAGCCGGGAAAATAGAGGATCTCCATCTTTTTATCAAAGGGCTTAACAGAATGACCTTCAGCCCAATCGCCCCGCTTGTCCCGTTCACCTTCCAATGGATTTCCGTCACTGCTGAGGTTTGAACGTATGGCTCTTACCGGGTCGGCGGATGCGGAGTAGATCCCATAATCGGTGGCGATCCTGCGGATGGCAATTCCGGCTTCGACCTGCTTCACCTCTCTCGGGCAGGCAACAGTGCATTGTCCGCAGGTGGTGCAAAGCCAGATATCCTCCCCTTCAATCTCCGACATGCCGAAGTTACCCTGCCGCACCAGTTTGCGCATACTGAAATCCCTGACCTGGTTCCATGGACAAACTACATCGCACTTCCCGCACTGGTAGCAATATTTGAAGGAATCACCACCCTTCTCCTTGATGATGTCTGCGATCTCTTTGTAGTCGGTTAATTTCTCCATTTATCCCTTTTTTGATGCAGACATGCGGGTAATGATGTCTGTCAGTTTATCCAGGCCATATTGGTTTGCCAGTGATTCCAATCCTATTTCAAGGTCATCCACTGTAGGTTCATCTTCAACCTCCTCTTCACGCTCTTCATAAATCAGTGCATCATTCAGGCACCACTGCACACACAGCGGTTTCTCGAGGGTCGGATCACTGGAGCACATATCGCATTTCAGGGGAAGGCCCGAATCGGGTTCTTTGAAGAGATCGCGCGAAGGGCAGGAGGCCCGGCAAAAAGCACACTCGTCGTATTCCTTCCCATCAATGGTGTATTTGTCGCGGCCGGCACATTCGGCAACCGCATATTCTCCGGCATAAACTGGTACATAGATGTCGGCAATGGGATCGCGGATCACACGGATACGTGACCGTGCCGGGTTGTTGCTGCTGTATTTCGGGGAGGCATGAAATGCGGAACAAACCACTTCGCAAGCCATGCAGCCATTGCACTTATCGACATCTATCCGGATGGATTTAACGATTTTCTTTTTCTTTTCACCCTTCATGTTTTGCCTCCTCCACATTAATTTTTCTCACTGGTTGCAGACGTATCTGTTGAAGGTGCACCTTCGGTAGTCTCATAAACCCCCCGTTTGAAAAAATCCTCACTCACATAGTCCAATCCCAGGTCATGCAACGATTCCGGTGTCGGAATCCCGTCGTTGTTCCATCCCTTAAATTTGTAGTAGGTATCCAGCAGCTCTTTTTCAAGTTCAGGAAACCGTTTCTTCCAATGGTTCTCCGGAGGTTTCTCATCTTTCCGTCTCATGCCTCTCCGGATGTTGTTGGCTCTCACCAGCGTACGGTACCGTTTGGCGGCTTTGGTCAGTTTCTCCTCATCCATCTCAATCCCGGTTCCGGCCGAAATAAATTTGGGATAGTTGTGAATGTGATACGGGGGCTTGAGGGGGAATGAGGACAATCCTGCACACATTCCCAGAGCATCGTCAATGTAGTGCATTTTCTCCTGCCAGTCCACAATATCGCAACACATGTCAACGGTAGGGTAGAAGGGCATCGATTTTTCTCCGCGGGGTTCCCAGTCGAGCAGGATCTGTTTAAACTTTTCATCCGGGACCTGAAACCAATCCTTCACGAACTCTTCCCGCTCTTCCAGTGTTGCCCAGGGTGCCTGGGGGAACTGTCCTTCAATCTGGGTGATGTTGATCTTCTCTCCGGTACAGTACATTAAAAAATAGATGGGATTCAGCATGGAGAGCTTAAGGGGGAGCTGCTCGTGTTTTTTGATGTTGTTATGGGCAAAGGCATCTGCTCCATTGCCTATCTCCAGCGCTGCCCAGTAGGTGCCATTGGCCAGCACATCACCGATCCCTTCTCTCCTGACAATCCGGTCGAGCAGCCACAAGAACCTCTCCTCGTTGTCTTCCGGCATCCCTTCGAAATCCTTGTCGGATAAAATACCGTTTTCGTAAAGTTCAAGTGCAAAGGCCATTACCTGCGGGGCTGAGAAACCGTCGACACCGTATTCGGTAGCGCGCTGGGCAATCTTCAGTCCGAACTCCAGGTTCGACATGGCAGCCATGGTATAGGTCAGCTTCGAGAAGCACTTCATCATATAGGTCGGCTGTCCGGGCAGGGAGATCGTAGCTCCGCATTTCATCGGACAGTTGTAACAGCTGATGAGGCGGGTCCGTGCCTTGTGCATGGTATCGGTCCACTCCTTTTCCACCTCCTCGTTCCAGAAGTCCCTTCTGCGGTGGCGGGAGTTTCCCCACATGAAATTCTCCGTATGCCATTTTTCATCATGGATTGCCATCTCCTGGGGGGATCCGAGCCCGGCCAAAATTGGCATTACTCCCGGAATCGGATTTTCGTTCCGGAATTTGATGTAGTTCAGCACTTCATTGGTGAGCTCCATAAATTCGGCCGGCCGTGCCACATTGATATCTTTGGTGCCCCGGACTACGATAGCTTTTACGCCTTTGTCGCCCATCACAGCTCCGATCCCTCCCCGGCTGGCACTGGACCTGCCCTGTTCGATAGAGGCAAAAAAGACCCTGTTTTCACCGGCCAGGCCGATGGAGGCTACCTGCGCCTTAGGCTCTTTCAACTCGGCGCGAAGCAGGTCAGCCGTTTCATTGGCCCCCTTCCCTTTCAGGTGGGAGGCATCACGGATTTCAACCTTGTCGTTGTGTATCCATAAATAGACCAGGTCAGGAGATTTTCCCCGGAGGATCACTTTGTCGTAGCCGGCATACTTCAGCTCCGGTGCCCAGAAGCCACCCATCATGGAGAATGCCATTAATTTGGTCTGGGGGGAGATGGTGGTGACAATGGT
Source organism: Bacteroidales bacterium (assembly GCA_014860625.1). Classification (GTDB taxonomy): domain Bacteria; phylum Bacteroidota; class Bacteroidia; order Bacteroidales; family FEN-979; genus QYOJ01. Next base: position 7,519 of record JACZJJ010000004.1, read on the forward strand.
TCGGTTACATCCGGTAGCAGGGGTGCCACACAGGAGACCTGTGGCAAAAATCAGAAGATTTTCGGGAGAGAAGGCATCTACTTCCGGGGGAACCCTGTCCCACAGTATCTTTGCATTTGTACCAAGACCTCCCAGGTATAGCTCGGTATCTCTGGGATCCGTTGCCACACGCTCAATACTTCCACGGGTCAGATCAATTTCCAGGTTAAACCCTGTCTCTGCGTACCTCATTCGTTTCTCCTTTTAATGGCTCATATCCAAAAACAAACATACGTAAAATTTTGAATGCGGCCTATAATAGAACGTTAAAAATTCATAAGGAACAGACTACATGGATTAAATATGGATAAAGTTAATTATCTATGTGTTTGATAATTTTTTAATACTTTTGAGACTGCCATTTGCCAAAAACATCCTCAATCACACCTAATTATAAATTAAAGAACCAAGACAAAATATAAACGAAAAAAGATCAATGAACGATAAGCTTGATCCGTTATTCAAACCAAAAGCCGTAGCACTGATCGGGGCTTCTGCAAAGGAGCTCTCCATCGGGAATGTGATCATTAAAAACCTGCTGCATTATAACTTCAGGGGACCTGTCTATCCAATCAATCCGAAAGTGGATGAGATCAGGGGATTGAAAGCCTATCCTTCTATCCTGGATGTCCCCGGCGAAGTGGATCTTGCACACATCGTTATCCCCCCTCCGTTTGTTCCCGCTGAAGTAGAGAATTGTGGGAAAAAAGGGGTTAAGGCACTGATTGTCAATACGGCAGGATTTAAGGAAATGGGAGCTGAAGGCAAGGCCCTGGAGGACGATTTTCTGGCAAGAGCGAGGAAGTATGGCATCCGGGTGGTTGGTCCGAACTGCCAGGGGATCATCAACTCCGATCCGGCCGTCAATGCGTATTGCAATTTCACCTTTACCTACCCCAAGCCGGGCCATATCTCTGTTGTCGCCCAGAGTGGCGGCGTTGGCGCTGTGATCATGCAGGCATTCTACGACATGGGCATCGGCCAGCGTATGTATGCCTCCAACGGCAACGGATCGGATGTATCCATCACAGAGATCCTCAGCTATTACGGACAGGATGAAGAAACCAGGGCGATCGTGCTTTATGCCGAAAGCCTGGAAAATCCGCATGAATTTATCGAAGTGGCAAAGAGAGTAACCTCCCGGAAGCCGATACTGGCAATCACGGCCGGCCGGACCGATAAAGGAGCTGAAGCATCCCGGTCGCACATCGGTGGCATGGCAGGAAGTATCTCCATGGACCTCATCTACAAAAAATCGGGAATTCTTACCTTCGGCAGCCAGGAAGATCTTTGTCATGCCGCCGTCGCACTCTCCTCGCAACCCATCCCCAAAGGCAATCGTGTCGGTATCATCACCAATACGGGTGGCCCATCGGTCATCGCCATTGATGAACTGGTGAGTTGCGGCATGGAAATCCCCCCTCTTTCAGAAAACGCCGCAGGGGCCCTCAGGGAGACCATGCTTGAATCGGCTTCCATCCATAACCCACTGGATGTGGTTGCAACAGCCGGCCCTCCGCAGTTCAAAAGCGCATTTGAGGTGATGCTTAAAGAACCGCAATTCGACAGCATCTACCTGAATTTTGTCACACCGCCGTTTGTTGATTGCGAAAACGTTGCCCGTGAAATCGTTGCAGCAGCTAAAGCACAGAATAAACCGGTAGTGTGTAACTACATGACAGACAAGGAAAAATGGGTTGGCACCTCAAGTATCCTCAAAGAGGGAGAGATCCCCTGTTTTGATTTTGCTGAAACGGCAGCAAGAGCCCTGCACTCATTGGTTCGTTACAATGGGATTCGCACTGCTCCAGAAGGGTCGGTAAAGATCTTTGACGATGTTGATAAAGAGCGTGTGAGAGCCATTCTTGATCATGCTCAATCCAAAAACAGAGAGGTCCTCACTGCAGCTGAAGTTTACGGAATCCTAGAGGCTTATCAGATCCCTGTTGCTCCATGGAAGGTAGTGAAAGGAGTAGAGGAGGTTGCAAGTGCTGCCACTGCTATCGGATTCCCTGTTGTGATCAAAGCCGATTCAGAAGAGATCATCCACAAAAGCGATGTAGGAGGTGTTGTCATCAACATACAGGATACCCAGGAGGCTGTCCGGGTGGCCGAAAACATGAAGAGAATGCTGGGCGGGGGAATTCGGTTCTTCATCCAAAAATTCCTTTCTAAGGGACAGGAGCTGATCGTGGGTGCAAAAGCCGAAGAGGGTGTCGGTCATGTCATCATGTTCGGTTTAGGGGGTATCTTTGTAGAGATTCTCAAGGATGTGGCATTTGCTTTAACACCGGTGAGTGACGAAGAGGCCATGGAGATGATTCGTTCGGTTAAAGCGGCTCCCCTGATTGACGGTTACAGGGGAGCGAAAGGAATCAACAAGGAGAAAGCGGTTGAGATCATTCAACGCATTTCGATGCTGGTTGGAGACTTTCCCGCAATCCGCGAGCTGGACCTGAATCCCCTCTTTGCATCAGGTGATGAGATTATGGCTGTGGATGCAAGGATTATCCTTTGAAAGAAAACCAAATTAGCAACCAATACTAGAACCATGGATAAGAAATACACGATAGGGATCATAGGCTTAGGCCCTATTGGTCAAACACTTGCAGTGCATTTTAAACTGGCAGGCTGTGAAGTTGCTGTGACCGACCTCGACAGGGATAAGCTGAACCTGATCCGAAAAGAGGGGATAGAGCTAGTTTCGAAAATCGAGAAAAAAACCTACATCAAGTATGCTTACTATTCAGTGGAAGAGATGCTCGAACATGATTTTGACATCCTTGTATCGGCTGTTAAAGACTACCATGTTGACAACATCGTAAAGATTGTTGAGGAGAATCTGAAGAAGAAAGTGTTTCTGCTGAGTGCACAGAACGGGATCGATATCGGCAGAAAGTACCAGGGACATTTTCCCGAATCCTCCATCCTCAGGATGGTCATCAATTATGCGGGAAACCTGCAGGCACCAAACGTTACGGCCATCAACTTTTTTAACGCTCCGAATTATATTGGTTCCATGGATGATTCACAGGCTGATCTGGCAAAATGGATTGCAGATACGCTTTCAAGTGTTGATCTTGCTACCGAACCGGTTGATTCTTTTACAATTAACGACAGGGTATGGGAAAAAACGATCCTGAACGCCGCGCTCAGCCCGCTGTGCGCCATCTCCAGGCTCACCATGAAAGAGGCGATGAACAACAAGGACACGCTTGAGATCATTGAACAGATCCTCTATGAAGCGGTGCAGGTTTCGTGTGCCGAAGAGATCAAATTACCCGATAATTTTATCAAGCTGGCTATCCGCTACCTGAACAATGCCGGGAATCACATGCCTTCCCTGGCGGTCGACCTGATCAATAAGAGGGAAACAGAGATTGATTATATGAATGGGAAAATCGTTGACTACGGCCGCAAGCATTACATCAAAACCCCGATTAACCTGGTACTTACCAATCTTGTCAATGCGATATCCTGCAAGGACGGTATTGGCAGATGCAAGTAAGTTCAACAGATTCAGTTAATTTTAAACGTACGATTATGAGTAAAATGTATTCATGGCAGATGACGGCACAGGATGCCGATTTTTTGCGAACAGAAGAATCCTTCCCCGAACTTGAGGCTCATGAGGCGCTCGTTCAGATAGCCGGATGCGGAGTTTGTCACACCGATCTCAGTTTCTGGCATTACGGAGTGAAGACGAAAAAAGAGCTGCCCCTAACCCTCGGCCATGAGATCAGCGGTACGGTCATCGACGGACCAGGAAAATGGGTTGGAAAAAATGTGATCATCCCGGCCGTCCTTCCCTGTGGCGAGTGCGAACTTTGCAAAAAGGGCCGGAGCAATATGTGCCAGAATCAACTGATGCCGGGAAATGATTTCCATGGAGGGTTTGCATCTCATATCAAAGTTCCTGCCCGCTTTCTCTGCCCTGTACCCGATTCGCTGTTAGCAAAATACCCACTTGAGAAGCTCTCTGTCATTGCGGATGCCATCTCAACCCCTTATCAGGTGATCAGAAAATCAGAACTGGAATCCGGGGATCTTGCCATCGTTATCGGCGTTGGAGGCGTTGGCATCTATGCAGCCCTGATTGCCCGGATTTTCGGGGCCAGAGTGATTGCACTTGATATCGACGATTCCAAGCTGGCCATTGCCAAAGAGCATGGAGCAGATGCAGTGATGAACATCAGGGATCTTGACATCAAGGCTATTAAGAACGGTGTGAGGGAGATGGCAAAAGAGCTTGGAGCTTCCCGTTACGGATGGAAAATTTTCGAAGTCTCCGGCACCAAAGCAGGACAGGAGTTGGGATTTAACCTGCTGACCTTTACCTCCACGCTTTCCATCGTTGGATTTACCATGGACAGGACGGAAGTGAGACTTAGCAACCTGATGGCCTTTGATGCAAAAGTGATCGGAACCTGGGGATGCAAACCGGAACTCTATTCGGAGGTGGTAGAGCTCATCGACAGCGGAAAGCTGAAGATCAACGACTTCATTGAAACCTTCCCGCTTTCAAAGATCAACGAAATTTTCAGGAATACCCTGAATCATGCCTACACCAGGAGATCGGTGCTGGTGCCAGATTTTAAATGAGATAACCCCTCCCTAACCCTCCCCTGAAGGGGAGGGAACTAGAGAGATTAAATGAACCATATTAGTTAACTTAAACGAGAAACCATGTTAGCAAGTCACAACCTTACAGATTTTACCTATAAGGAGATCCTGTTCGAGAAACGTCCCTGCAAGGACTGGCAGGGAAATCCGGTCGAAGGGCTCTACAATGCCTGGATCATCCTGAACAATCCGCAACAGTATAACTCCTATACCACCGATGCCGTCAAAGAGGTAATCCTGGCCATGCGCGAGGCCTCCAACGACCGGAGCGTGGTAGCGGTCGTATTCACCGGCGTGGGCGACAAAGCCTTCTGCACCGGAGGGAATACAAAGGAATATGCCGAATACTATGCCGGAAATCCACAGGAGTACAAACAATACATGCGCCTGTTCAACGACATGGTCTCCTCTATCCTGATGAACGACAAACCGGTTGTTTGCCGCGTAAACGGCATGCGGATCGGGGGTGGTCAGGAGATCGGGATGGCCTGCGACTTCTCCATTGCCCAGGACTTCGCCCGGTTTGGCCAGGCAGGGCCTAAGCACGGAAGCGCACCTGATGGAGGATCTACCGACTTCCTGCCACTGTTTGTCGGGATTGAAAATGCAATGTTCTCCTGTACCGTTTGCGATCCCTGGTCGGCTTACGATGCCTTGCGCTGGGGATTGATCACAGAGCTGGTACCAGCGCTGAAAGTGAACGGCGAGTTCATTCCCAACCCATTGGTTTACACGGATCAGTGGGCCAACAGCAAAGGACAGATCGTTTACGGGAAACCGAAAACAGGTGAAGAACTTGCCAACGGAAAAGCGTTGATGAAATCGGGTGAAATGGACCTGACAATGCTGGATGAAGCTATTGAACGGTTTTGCACCAAGCTGATGTACCTGATGCCCAACTGCCTCAGCAAGACCATCAACTCACTGCGCAAGCACAAACTCGAGCATTGGGACAAGAACAAGGAGAGCAATCGCGACTGGCTGGCCCTCAATATGATGACAGAAGGAAAAGCCGGCTTCAGGGCATTCAATGACGGACCAAAAGAGAACCGGGAAGTTGATTTTATCAAACTCCGCCAGATGCTGGCCGAGGGCCATGAATGGAACGATGTGCTTATCAAAGCGACTTCACCGGTTCAGAAGAAATTGCAAGAAGATGTATAAAAATGAACCACGAAGGCACACGAAGTACTTCACGAAGGAGCACAAAGAAGATTGAAGGTCTGGCAATTACCTTTGAGCGACTTTGTGACAACCGTTGAGTCCTTTGTGGTTAAGTACATGGGAGAATATGCCTCAATATAACAGTATCAATGATGGAAAAGATCAAGGTTGAATATGCGTTCGACAACTCCGTGGCGCGGGTGACCCTCGACGACGGGAAAGCCAATATCCTGGATGCTATCATGATGAAGGAGATCACCGATTTCCTGGAGTCGCTGCAACAGAAGCCGGATATCAAGCTGATCACATTCGAGGGGGCCGGAGGTAATTTTTCTTACGGCGCCAGCGTGGCTGAGCACACCAAAGAGAAAGCCGGTGAGATGCTGGAGGGTTTCCACAAGATGTTTTTCACGCTCATCGATCTCCACATTCCAACCCTTGCAAAACTTTCTGGTCAGTGCCTGGGTGGTGGATTTGAATTACCCCTCGCCTGTAATTTCATCTTCGCAGATCAAAGTGCAAAGATCGGCCAGCCGGAGATTATCCTTGGGGTATTCGCCCCTCCCGCTTCCGTGATGTTGCCACTGAAAGTTGGCAACACAAAGGCCGATGAGTTGCTCATCACAGGGAAAATCATCTCGGCGGATGAGGCCAGATCGATCGGACTTGTAAACGAAGTGTATGAAGACAAAACGGCCATGGATGCCGCCACCGACGAGTGGATCAGTAAAAATATCCTCAGGAAAAGTGCATCATCCTTGCGTTATGCCACAAAGGCAGCAAGAGCTTCGTTCGATTTCTTCATGCTGAAGAATCTCCCGGCTTTTGCCGAAATGTACGTAAAGGAGTTGATGGAGACCCATGATGCCAACGAGGGAATCAATGCGTTTATGGAGAAGAGAAAACCAGTTTGGAAGAATAGATAACATATGAGCGAAAAGGGAACGCCGGACAAAACGGAACTTGTCAAGCTGAAATCAGCAGGAGATCTCCGAAACACCATGGATGCCTACTTTTCGAGGCTGAAAGAGGCTGCGGAAACAAGGAAAAGAAAGATCGCCTGGTGTACCAGTGTGGGGCCAGCCGAACTGTTGTATTCGATGGGGTTCGAGGTCTATTTCCCCGAAAACCACGGAGCCATGCTGGGAGCAGGCAAGAATGCCGACAAGTACATTCCCACGGCTGTTGCTCACGGCTACTCTCCCGATATCTGCTCTTACCTGACCAGCGACATCGGGGCTTTCCTTCAAAATGAAACGCCTCTTCAAAAGAGTGGATTCGCATCGGTTCCAAAACCGGATATCCTCGTATTCAACACCAACCAGTGCCGCGAAGTCGAAGATTGGTTTAACTTTTACGCACGGCATTTCAATGTTCCGGTGGTGGGGATTCACACCCCTCTCAGCATCACAGAGCTTACTCCGGAGATCGTTAAAAGTGTGGAAGACCAGTATCACAGGATCATTCCCGAGCTTGGAAAAGTCGCAGACCGGAAGTTTGATATGGACCGATTCAGGGAGGCCGTTGGATTATCACATGATGGCTGTGTTCTCTGGAAGGAGGTCTTACAGAAAGCAAAAAACATCCCGTCACCAATCAATTTCTTCGACTCTGCTATACACATGGGCCCCATTGTCGTGATGCGAGGAACCCAACATGCCATCGATTACTATAAAATCCTCCTGAAAGAGTTGGAAGAACGGGTGGAAACCAATATCAGCGCTGTCCCCAAAGAGAAATTCAGGATCTACTGGGAGGGAATGCCACTATGGTATAAGTTGAGCAGCATGGCGAAACTCTTCGCCAAACTCGATACCTGCATCGTGGCTTCCACCTATTGCAACAGCTGGGTGTTTGACGACCTTGACCCGGCTGATCCTTTTGGATCGTCTGCTCTTGCCTACAGCAAACTGTTTATTGTAAGGTCAGACACGGTGAAGGAGCAGGTTTTGCAGCAACTGTTTGAGGATTTCTCTGTTCAGGGCATCATCTACCACGAATCAAAGACGTGCACCCGGAATTCCAACAACCTGTTCGGGATGCAGCACCGCCTCAACAAGCAAACCGGAATTCCTTACCTGGAAATCAACGGCGACCTCAACGACCCGCGCTGTTTCAGTGAAGAGCAAAGTATTATTGCGATAGAGACATTTGTGGATCAACTGGCGGGAAGAACGTAGGACGAGGGACGAAGGACGAAGGACGAGGGCAGAAGGACGAAGGACGAGGGAAGAAAATGAAGAATAGTACAGCCGCAATTTATTGCGGCTCAACCTGAAACAAACCATGTTCAGATTGGGAATAGATCTTGGATCTTCATATACAAAAGGCGTTTTGGTGGATGAAAACGACCGGATGGCAGCGTTTCACGTTGTGAAGACCGGGTATGACTTTAAAAAGTCTTCCGGGAAGGTCATTTCCCATTTTGCGGAACATCATGAGATAGAATATCCGGTGTACAGCTGCGGATATGGCCGGGAGCAGGTCGGAGTTTCGTTTGTTCCCAACTCGGAACTGATCGCCCTTGCAAAGGCTGTTTACGAGGTTTACGGGCGCTCCTGTTCCATCATCGACATTGGCGGACAGGATACTAAGTTTATCAAGGTGAATGCAAACGGGCAGGTAGATAAATTCAAGATGAACCGGAAGTGTGCCGCGGGCACAGGATCTTTCCTTGAAGAGATCGCTTTCAGGCTGGACGTTACCCCGGAAGAGTTCACGGAATTTGCCAGCGAGGCCACCCAGGAGGTGAAGATCAACAGTTACTGTACTGTTTTCGCCATCTCGGAGATCGTTGGCATGATCAAGGATGGGGCTACGTTACCCAATATCATTATCGGCATCTACCAGTCCATCATTCTACGATCCGTTGAACTTTCACTGGTGGAGGACACTCTGGTGATTACAGGAGGAATACCCGCCATGCATCCAACGATCGTTGACCTGTTCAAGCAGAGATATCCCGATGCGGATAGCCCTGAGCATGCACAGTATTTGGCGGCATACGGTTGTGTGCTTCTTAATAACAAACATCAAAAGGAGGTATAAATGAAAGCAGTTGAATCCATGTTTCCCAAAGCACGAATTCCTTACGGCACATGGGGCAGCAGCTATTTCCCGGCCTGGCAAACCTCGGCGTTATCAGAGGTGAATATCGGCCAGTTTGCAGGGGAGGCAATGGCAAGCATACTGGGAAAGCGGAAAGTTCCCAGTCGTCAGTTGGAATATCTGATCATAGGGTCAACAATCCCTTATCACTGGAAGTTCTGGAATGCTCCGATGATAGCAAGTTGCCTTGGTCACAGGATTCCCGGGTACCACATGGAACAGGCCTGTGCCACCGGCCTTTCGTCGGTAGTGATTGCAGGCTCTGAAGTCAATGCAGGATCCTACGATACAGTTGGCGTGCTGACTTTCGACCGCACCAGCGACTCACCGGTTGGCGTATTCCCCGAACGACGCTCCTATCGGAGAACAGAGGCCCTGGTGGATGTGTGGGATAATTTCGGTTTCGATCCCTCTACCGGCGGCGGGATGATCGCTACTGCCGGCATCGCGGCGAGGAAATACAAAATTGACCGCGCCGAAGTGGACGAGCTCACCTACCTGAGGTACAAACAGTATTTTGAGGCGAAACATTCGGGCTTCCTGAACCGGGTTCTGCTCCCGTTTGAAATATTAAACGTCCAGGGAAGGCTTTCGGGAAAAATAGATGATGATTTTGGCGTGCGCCAGATAACCCTTCAGGCGCTGAAGGATATGCGCGAGCTCGATACCTGCGTGACGGCAGGAGGACAGACTCATGCCGCCGATGGCATGGCTACGATTCTCGTATCTTCTCCGGAAAAGGCAAAGGAATTGAGCCCGAGGCCCGAGATTGACATTCAGTTTATCGGGAAGGTGGATATTCGTACGCTCCCGGGACTCATGCCCGAAGCTCCTGGCATAGCAGTCAAGAAACTCCTGGACCGAACCGGTTTGACGATGGATGATATGGCTGTCGTGAAAAACCACAATCCTTTTGCTGTAAACGATGCAATATTCGCAAAAACAATGAATTACGACTGGCGGAAAATGAACAAAACGGGCTGTTCGCTGGTATGGGGACATCCCCAGGCTCCCACGCTTACCCGAACCCTGATTGAATCGCTTGAAGAGGCCGTTGATCTGGGTGGTGGTTATGTGCTGATCTTCGGCTGTGCCGCGGGCGATGTGGGTACGGCCGGAATTTTCAAGGTTTCCTAAGAAAGATGGAGGAATAGATATGATACATCAAATGAGACAGTCAACACTCCAGACACTGGGGCTTGGTTCAGTACTTGAAATTTTTCAACATGGCAGGCTTCCGGTTTCAGCGGATGAACTGGTTGACCGGGTCTTCGGGAAGGCAGGTGAAAGAGGGGCTCTCGTAATTTCAGGAGCCAATGGCATCGTAGGTGCCGGAAAGGCCATGCAGCTTGGCTCCCGGCTTGAACCTTTCGGAGTTCCTGTGATAGCGCTGGATTTCCCCGGCGTGCCCGACGGAATGGCAAAACAGTACCCGGGACTTGTTGCTGCCTTCGGCAGAGGGAATGCGAATAAAATCATGGGGAATATCATTCGCTATTCTTACGACGGCAAAGACCTCCCTGAGGCGCTCTCGGCGCACAACCCCCGGTTCCTTCTGGAAGCAATCCCTGAAATTCTGGAAGTCAAGAAAGAACATTACAAACTCTTCCGGTCAAAATTCCCCGATATCGACATCTGGTCGGTCACTTCGGGATTCCCAAGCTCCGCCCTTGGAGTTGGGATCGCTCACCCGGCATTTCCTCACGAGATCAACAAGATCTGGGAGATTGTGGAGCCGGTACCATCGGCAAGTTCGCAGCTTCTCTGGGCATTGGGATTGATACCAATGCCTGTTGGCGACAACTGGTCTTTTGTGCTCGACGTCCTGTTTTGCGGCCTTACCAATGCCGGGACAAGATTCTCCGAAGCAACCAACATGCCCTTCTGGAAAGCAGATAAATACATCCGTAAATACATGGGACCCAATCCATTCAGGGCTCATGATGCCATCGGAGCCGCGGGGGCCAACTTTCTTTCTTGGTCGTGCCTCCATCACCTGAGTCAGCACTACGGAGAGCTGTTTACCCCATCTTCGACCTTCGATGAGAAGAAAGAGAGCGGATCCAACTGGTATCCGCCCGATCACTTCCGTCCGGTGGTGGATTGGTCGATGAACAGCGAGGAGTATGCAGAGTTTAACACCTGGATCCTTGGCGCCCTCTTCCAGATGACAAGCCTGATGGTACATGAAAACCGCTCGCACCTTGCCCAGATGAACCTGATTGGCGAGCTGTGCGCACAGTTCAGCAGAGGAATCCTGGCAGTCATTCGGAGTTATGGAGCAGAGGATGCCCGCAAACTGGTTGAGGACTACCATAAACTGGATCCAGCAGCAGCCAAAAAAGCCTGGTATCCTGAAGTCTTTGACAGGATTGACACACCCGAATGGCAACAACTCTATGTAAATGTCGAACACGACGGGAAGGTGGGAGTCATCTCCATCAATCGCGAAAGCTACAACGGAGATGTGAATGATGAGTTGAACCGGGCGATTGACTGGCTGAAAGCCGCCGGGATTGATCATGTCATCGTTTCCGGCGATTTTCATCTCTCTACCCAGATGACGGGAGCCGATACAACCGATTTTTTCCCGGCTGTCGAAGATGTACAAAAGGGCATAGACCTCAGTTATTCCTGGTCAACCACAGCCAGAAGACTCAACAATGAATTCAAAACCTCCGTCGGCATTATTAATGGGAAACGCTGTCTGGGTGGATACCTTGAACTGATGATGCATTGCCACTACCTCGTTGCAGATGAGAATGCAAGTCTTGGCATGCCGGAGGTTACCCTGCCTGTCATCCCAGGCATGGAGGGGTGTCACTGGCCATTCAGGAAAGCCTCGCCCGATCAGTATCCCAAACTGCTCAGGTTGTTGCTGACAGGAAAATCAATGAAAGCAAAAGATTCTGTTGGCTGGTTGACCGATTTTGCCGGTCCACTGGAAGCAACTATCCAAACTGCATGGAAACTGGCATCCGGCGGGGACCATGGATTGAAAAGACGGGAGGTCGTTCAGGGAAATCTCCCGAATGTGACCAAAGAGATTCCAAAACTGGAAGATACGGATGACCCGTCGTTGCAGGAAGCGCGAAAAGCTATTATTGATTGTATTGAGAGTTCCTGTAATGCACCGTTGCCGGAAGCCATTTCAATTCAGGCAACTCTTTCGGGTAACTTCATGACTACATCACTCTTTAAAAAAGGAGTGATCGGATCAGCGTACATGAAAACCTGGAAGGTTTAATACTATTGTATAACATTGAAGGAATGTCAGTTATAATTTTATTCGAATGAAACCGGAGCACTGTGGCGTCATCATTCTGGCAGCAGGCCGATCTGAACGGATGAAGGAGTTCAAGGCACTCCTCCCCTTTGATGGAGAGGTTCGGTTTTTGGATAAAATTCTGCAAACCTATTCCGGCTGGGGATGCCAGGAGATTGTGCTGGTAACAAATCCGGAAGCATTCACGGAGATGAAGAAATTGAAAATGATCCCCTATAAAGTCAAAGTTGTTATCAACGACAGGTTGGATCTCGAACGGTTTTACTCTGTGAAGCTGGGACTGAGCGCGCTTACGGATGCGGACTTCTGTTTCCTCCAGAATATTGACAACCCGTTTATCGACGAAACTATCCTGGATCTGATCTACCGGGACCGGTACAGCGGGGCATACATTTCACCGGTCTTTAGCAATAAAGGCGGTCATCCGGTTCTCCTTAACCGACAGGGGATCAAAACCATCTACGAGTGGCGCGACCTGGCAGCAAACTTAAAGGATGTGCTCCATACAATGGAGGGCAGAACGGTGGAGATGCCCAACGACAGGGTACTGATCAACATGAACAGCCGGGAGGATTACGAACGATATATCTGACCCCATCTCCTCCACACCAAAAGGGAGAGTATAGAGGGTTTATTTTGAAAGAACAATGGAGCTGATTTATACTAAAATCCTGGAAGTCCTGAAGTCGGGAGAGGTCACTGCGGTGTGTACCGTTGTCGCTACCCGGGGGTCCTCTCCGCTGAAAGCCGGCGCGAAGATGATTGTTTGGGAGAATGGAAAGATATTCGGGACCATCGGTGGAGGGCCTGTAGAACAATCCACCATTGAGGATGCCATCCGGGTGATCAAAAAGCGGACTCCGGAACGGATTGTTCACGACCTCAAAGCCCAGCATGAGATGTGTTGTGGCGGATCCATGGAAATTTTTATTGAACCCCTTATGCCTTCAAAAAAGCTATTCATGTTTGGGGGAGGACACGTTGGTAAAGCAGTGGTCAAACATGCCCTCGACCTCGATTTTGATATCACTGTCATTGACAGCCGGGAGGAGATCTTCAACGACTGGCCCTTTAGCGGATACCACACCGTGATTGGCGATTATCCTAAGATGTTGCCAACGCTGTCGTTCGACGACAATACCTTTATTGTGATTGCTACCCCCGATCACCCTACCGACAACGAAGTGCTTGCTTTTTGCATCCGAAGGGCTCACCGATATCTCGGCATGATAGGAAGCAAAAACAAAGTAGCGACGATGAGAAAGAATCTCCTGACTGGAAATATTGCTACAGAAGAGGAACTCGACCGGGTTGACATGCCTGTTGGTGTTGATATCCACGCTGTTACTGCCGATGAGATCGCGATCAGCATTGTGGCCCGGCTGATCCAGGAAAAGAACAAGTAAAACGAAGAGAGATGTACCTACCCGACTTTAATTTTCACCAGCCTGATACCGTTCAGAAGGCACTTGATCTCCTTGAGGAGAATCCCGATGCCGCCCTGATGGCAGGAGGAACGGATCTGCTGGTTGAGATGAAAAAGGGACTTCGCCTGCACGGCAACATCGTGTCGCTGGCGAAGATCCCGGAAATGAAACTCATTACCCAGGATGAAAAGAATCTATACATAGGAGCCTGTTCAACCCATAGTGAAGTGATTGCCTCATCTCTGGTTGGGGAGATTGCTCCTGCGCTGGTGGAGGCCACCACCAAGATCGGATCTGAGCAAGTTCGGAATACCGGAACCATTGGCGGAAACATCTGTACGGCAGCTTCTTGCTGTGATACAGCACCCATCTTACTGGCGATGCATGCCTTTGTTGAAATCGCAAATGCCGGAAACAAACGGATGTTGCCCCTCTCTGAGTTTTTTACGTTCAATAAAAAAACCATCCTGGGCAAAGGGGACCTTGTTATCCGGTTTATCATACCCAAGCCTGAATCGGGAACTGGTGCCTGTTATGAAAAATTCGGACTGCGGGAAGCGGGTTCCATTTCCGTTGTTTCTGTAGCGGTATCTGTTAAAATTAGTGACGGCATCATTTCAGATGCCTGCATCGTTATTGGTGCTGTCGCTCCAACCCCGAAGATCAGTGAACAGGCAACCAACATGCTGAAAGGTAAAAATGTTCAGGAGCTTGCCGAAGGGATGCCTCTTTTGGAGGAGGTCGGGGATGCCGCCGTGAGAGACTCGATCCCCATCGGCGACATTCGCGGAGGAGCACAATACAGGCGGGATGTGCTGAAAGTGATGACGAAGAGGGCGATAGTGAGGGCGATAGGGAACACGGAAATTGGAAATTAGGCTTTAGGCTATAGGAAGAGGAGAAATTTGAAATTTGAAATTGGGATGAAACAACTGATAAATATAACCGTCAACGGGAACGAGTATGAGGTAGCCGTAAAAGCCACGATGACCCTGCTCGATTTGTTGCGGGACGAACTTAAACTTACGGGAACCAAAAAGGGATGCGAACTGGGAGATTGTGGCGCATGTACCGTGATCATGGATGGGCTGGCTGTGAACTCCTGCCTTGTTCTGGCTGTGGAAGCGGCCGGCAAAAAGGTGGAGACGATCGAAGGGTTGGCAGACGGGGCTAAACTGCACCCCATCCAACGCGCGTTCATTGAAAAAGGGGCTATCCAATGTGGTTATTGCACGCCAGGTATGATCATGCGCACGAAGAACATCTTCGATCAGAATCCCAACCCAACCAAACAGGAGATCCAGGCAGAACTTAGTGGCAATCTTTGCCGTTGTACGGGCTATACCAAAATCATTGAAGCGGTTGAGACAGCTCGGGATTACCTCAACGGCGTTGAACCTCCGGTGCTGGAGTTCATGCCGCAGAAATCGGCGATTGACCTGTCGGTAGTCGGAAGACGGCTTCCCAAAATCGATTCTCCCGACAAGGCCACAGGAAGAGCTGTTTACACCGACGACATATCCCTGCCCAACATGATCTATGGGAAACTGCTGCTCAGCAACGTTGCGCATGCGAAGATCATTTCAATTGATACCAGTAAGGCAAAAGCACTACCCGGCGTGAAAGTGGTACTAACCGGCGCCGATGTTCCGGATATACGCTGGGGAACATCTCCTCCTCGCTACGATGAAACGATCCTTGCCAAAGATAAGGTCCGTTTCGTGGGTGATGTGGTGGCAGCCGTGGCAGCTATTGACGAAGAGACCTGTTACCGGGCTCTTGAGCTTATCAAGGTGGAATATGAGGAGCTACCGGCTGTATTTGATCCGATGGAGGCCATGGCCGATGGCGCTCCACGCCTCTTCGACCACAAGTACGAAAACAACATCAATACCCATGTAGATCATCACTTCGGCGACATCGACAAGGGATTTGCAGAGGCCGACCACATCCGGGAACACCGGTTTGTTGGCAACCGCACCTACCAGAACCCGATGGAACCCCATTGTTCGATCGCCGAATGGGACCGCAACGGACGGGTCACCCTGCATACCTCTACCCAGGTGGTTCACTACGTGCATCATCAGATATCCCATATCCTGGGAGTTCCACTGGGCGACATACGGGTGATTATGACGAACTGCGGCGGAGGTTTTGGTGCGAAAGCGGCTACCACCACCATCGAGGTGATGTCGATATTCCTCTCACGAATTGCAGGCTGTGCGGTGAAGATGCGATTCAGCCGGGAGGAGATGTACCTCTTCGGCCGCGGTCGTCACAAACAATATATCGACCTGAAGATCGGGGTCAAAAAGGACGGGACAATCACAGCCGTGAAGCAAAAAGCCGTTTTAGAAGGGGGTGCATACTCCAGTTTCGGCATCGTTTCCACTTACTACGCCGGTTCCATGCTTACCACGCTCTACAAATTTCCGAATTACAAGTACGACGGCTTCCGGGTGAATACCAACCTGCCTCCCTGCGGCGCTTTCCGCGGGCATGGTTGTCCGCACCCCCGTTTTGCCTTCGAGTCGCTGCTCACCATGATTGCCGACGATCTTGGGATGGACTCTATTGACATCCGGATGAAGAATGCCATGACTCCTGAATATCGTACCTGCAACGACCTGGATATCCATTCCTGTGAATTTTCTGCCTGCATGGAAGAGGTACGGAAAAAATCGAGATGGGATGAGAAAAAGGGGAAACTTCCTCCCGGGCGAGGCATTGGAATCGGCTGCGGCGGATTTGTCTCCGGCGCAGGGTATCCGATCTATCGCTCCAAATTCCCGCACTCCAGTGCAACCATCAAGGTGGTGGAGGATGGAACAAGGGCAATCCTTTTTATCGGTGATGCCGACATCGGGCAGGGATCGGATACGGTGCTCTCCATGGCAGCCTGTGAAGCAATGGGGATCTCGTACGATCGGATCAGCGTAGTTTCGGCCGACAGCGATCTCACGCCTATCGGTTTCGGAGCCTATTCAAGCAGGGTTACCCTGATGGGAGGCAATGCCTCCAAAATGGCCGGTGAGGAGATCAAAAAGCAGGTGCTTGCCACTGCGGCGGAAATGATGAAGGTGGATGCTGACAGGCTTGATGCCAAAGAGAACAAGATTTTCATGAAAGATGATCCATCGATCTCTATTCCCTGGGAAGAGGCTGGATTTGGCCATTTCTCGAAAAAGGGACCGCTTCTCGGAAAGGGGCACTATTCGCCGCCGGAAGGTTTGGGCGGAACCTATAAAGGGGCAGCCGTTGGAACCTCTCCCGCCTACTCTTTCTCTGCTACCGTTTGCGAAGTGGAGGTGGATATGGAGACCGGCAAAGTAAAGGTTCTCAACTTCTGGGATGCCCATGATTGTGGCACAGCCGTGAACCCGATGCTGGTGGAGGGTCAGGCCGAAGGGGCCGTGCTAATGGGAATGAGCGAGGTCCTTTTTGAAAATGAAGTGTTCGATAAAAAGGGAAAGATAGTCAACGCCGATCTTCACAACTACCTGATTGCCACCACGGCTGATATGCCCGAGATCCACTCTGCCATTGTAGATAGCTATGAGCCGAACGGGCCATATGGCGCAAAAGAGGTGGGTGAAGGTGCAACGCTTCCCATCCTGGGCGCCATTGCCAACGCGGTGGCAGATGCCATCGGAACCCGTGTATTTGAGCTTCCCATTACACCTCAGCGTGTGCTGGAGGCGATACAGAAAAAGAACCTCACCCCCTAACCCCCTCTCCTTAAGGAGATGGGGCAAGATAACATTATAACCAAATGAGATTATGAGTACATGTATGAATCTTGAAGGAAAATCGGCCATCGTCACTGGTGGCAGTGTTGGAATCGGTGCAGCGATCGCACTGAAACTGGCTGCATGCGGCGCAAATGTTGCGCTGAATTACCGGAAGCATCGGGAAGAGGCGGAGGCCGTCCTGGACCAGATCACCGCAATGGGGAGGAAAGGACTGCTTGTACAAGCCGATATCTCCAATTTTTCGGATGCCGGAAAGATGGTAGATACTGTAGTTGAGGCTTTTGGACGGATCGATATCCTGGTCAACAATGCCGGTGTGAACTGGGATGGAGTGATCTGGAAGATGAGTGAAGAACAGTGGGATAATGTGCTGGATATCAATCTGAAAGGATACTTCAATTACATCCGTGCCGTTGCGCCTGTTTTCAGAGAACAGCAATCGGGCCGGATCATCAACGTCACATCCATCAACGGCCTCCGGGGAAAATTCGGCCAGTCGAACTATGCCGCTTCCAAAGCCGGCATCATTGGTCTCACCAAGACAGTTGCCAGGGAGTTGGGGAAATACAACGTTAACGTGAATGCCGTTGCTCCTGGATTGATCGAAACCGATATGATGAAGAATGCCGACGAAAGTGTTCGCACTGCAGCGTTGGAAGACATTGTGATGAAGCGGATTGGTCAACCCGACGATGTGGCCAACATGGTCGCATTTCTCTGTACCGAACTCGCCCGCCATGTTACCGGTGAGGTGATAAAGGTTGACGGGGGACAATATATTTAATCTTACCTCACCCCCGGCCCCTCCTCTGAAGGAGAGGGGAGGGAGTGATTAATCAGAAAAATATGGAATTGAATGACATTGTTGTTATCTCGGCTTGCCGCACGGCGATGGGCAGGTTTGGAGGATCACTGAAAGATATTGCATCATACGATCTTGGTGCTGTGGTGGTAAGAGAGGCCTTGCGACGTGCTTCTCTGACGGGCGACCAGGTGGATGACGTGATCCTGGGAAGTTGCCGCCAGGCTGGCAACGGACCGAACCCGGCCCGAACCGCTTCGGTAAGAGGTGGAGTATCTCCGGCAGTTCCCGTTATCACGTTAAATATGGCCTGTCCTTCCGGGATGCGGTCCGTTGCCCTTGCTTCGCAGTCGATCCGACTCGGTGAGTCAGATGTGGTGATGACCGGCGGCTTCGACAGCATGAGCTCGATCCCATACCTGTTGAAAGGGGCCCGCTGGGATGGCTTCAAGATGGGCAACAAAACGCTGGAGGACGGCTGGAGCGACAGCATCGATCCCCTGATCAACCAGGGAATGGGTGAAACTGCCGAGAATCTCTTCGACAAATTTGGCATCTCCCGTGAGGAGCAGGATGAATTTGCCATTGGAAGTCATCTGAAGGCCTCGGCCGCACAAAAAAATGGCTGGTTCGACGAAGAAATCGTTCCCGTGGAGATACCGGGAGGACGGAACAAGCCTTCCACCTTCTTCGACAAGGACGAGACCATCCGCCACGAGATCGATATGGAGAAGATGACCAAAATCAGGCCCGCCTTCCGCAAGGAGGGAACCGTTACCGCAGGAAACTCATGCGGACTGAGCGATGGAGCTACAGCTCTTATCGTTACCAGTCGCCAAAAGGCCGAAGAACTGGGTGTGAATCCATTGTTCTCGATTGTCTCTTATGCCCAGGTGGCCGTGGAGGCATCCACCATGGGTGAAGGCCCGGCATCTTCCATTCCTGCAGCCCTGAAAAAAGCCGGGATGACCCTGGCCGATATGGATATCATCGAGGTCAACGAAGCCTTTGCCATCCAGGTACTTTCCAACGAAAAGGTTCTTCAGTGGGACCCTTCGAAACTGAACGTTCATGGCGGAGCAATTGCCCTGGGACATCCAACGGGAATTAGTGGGGCCAGAATTCTGGTTACCGGTTACTATGCACTGAAACGGTTGGGTAAAGAGTATTGTGTTGCAGGCATCTGCGGAGGCGGAGGAGTGACCTCTGCAATGGTTATCCGCAGAGAATCCTGAGAAGGCAAACCGACCGATTCAGGCCCTCCACTCGGAGAACCTGTCTGCAGGAAAAACAGGTGAATGTCAGAATGCCAGCAGTTTGATACTGGCGAAGAGCAGGACCATTACCAGCGTATATTTCACCACCCGTGCCGGGAAAAAATGACTTCCAAGGGATGACCCGAGAAGTCCGCCTGCGAAGGCAACAACGATAGATATCGTCATCATTCCGGTGACTTGAAGTCCACCGATGAGAACCCCTGTAAATCCCGATAGTGAGTTGACAAGGATGAAAGCGGCAGACAAGCAGGCCGACTCCTTGATGGTTGCCCAACGCATGAAGATCAGCAAAGGCGAGAGCAGAATCCCTCCTCCAATACCAATCACCCCCGATAGAAATCCAATCCCGATCCCGGTTAAAAGAGCAGGGAGAAACGGGATATCCCTCACCTGATACTGGTTGTTCCGGATAGAAAGCAGTAACCTCAGAACCGCAATGATCAGCACCCCTCCCAGAAGCATCCGGTAGAGCGGTGTGCTGGCTTGAGTAAGGGCGCCAAGAAAGGCGGCAGGGACAGATCCGAGGAGGAATGGCATCAGTTTCCGAAGGTTCGGTAATTCGGCAAGATAATAGTTGGTAAAAGCAATCCCCGATACAATGATGTTGAGGATCAGGGCCGAGGAACGCATCTCTTCGGGAGCCAGACCGTAGAGGGTCCAGATAGCCAGGTAACCGCTGGCCCCCCCATGCCCGACAGATGAGTACATGGCGGCAATAAGTCCGATTGCAAGGTAGAGGTAGAGGTCACCCATGAGTTTTCACTTTCCGGCAATATCATACGCCATAAGTACATTCCCATGGCGCACATAGAGAATGCCGTTATGGATAACGGGATGGGCGAAATGTTCCTGTGTTCCCCGGTTGATCTTAAATGAACTGATCTCTTCCATGTTGAAAGGATCCACCAGGCAGACTTTCCCCCCCTGGGTATAGTAGTAGATTTTACCGTCGGCCCAAATCAAGGTACCAGTGCCAATCTTCAGCTTGTTAATAATCTCTCCTGAGGCAACATCCAGAGCGACCAGACTTTTTCCGTTGCTGGTACAGGTGTAAATCCTGTCATCCTGAATCACAAAACCTCCCATATAGTTGTCGACTCCCTTGTTTCGCCATACTTGCCTTATCTTCATTCCGTTATCAAGCAGTTCAAGCTTTACGGCACCGTTCCCGTCTCCTGCTATGTAATAGATGTAGCCATCTTCAAACCAGGCTGAATTGCTGTGCGTATCCCCGTTCCCCGGTTGTCTCTCCGCGAGAGGAATGTTATCCTGGTCATGGCTCCAGAGAAGAGTGCCGGTTCTGGTATCGATGCCGAGAAATGAATAGGCCGTAAACAGAGCGATGATGTCACGTTCGGGAAGATGGATCAGGATGGGAGAGTTGTATCCAGGGACCTCCCCCTTCCCGGGGCATACCCAGTTGATATCCCCTGTAAACCTGTCGAGAGCCACAACGTTTGTATCGGGACCTCCCGGGGTGGCAAAGACCTGGTTTCCATGTACCAACGGCGCTTCGGCAAACCCAAAGAGGGGAGAAGCCCCGTGGAGTTCCGTCAAATACTCCTTTGACCAGCGTTTTTTACCGGTTTTTGCTTCGAAACATGCCAGGTTGCCGAGCCCTGATGTAACATACACTAAATCGTTCACGACCGTCGGTGCGCATCGAGATCCCTGGTAGTTGATGACCCATTCGGGGCCGAAAGATGATTTCCACAGGAGTTTTCCTTTTGAATCAAAGGCAAAAAGGTAAGCTGTATCCTCTGATTCCCCTGTGATGTAAAGCATATCGCCAGCAATTGTTGGAGAGCCATACCCGTTACCAATTTTTTCATAAACTCTGATCAGCGCAGGTCCTTCCGCCGGCCAGCTGGCCAGCAAATCAGTTGCGGGATAGATGCCGCGCCGCTCTTCTCCTCTCCACTGTGTTGTGATTTGGGATAAGGAAATTAAAGGAGATAGCAAGGTGATGATAACCAGGATGATAAATGAGTTGAGTTGAAGTGTGAAGGAGGCTTTTCGGGTCATCATAAAGAGAATTTAGCGGGTTTACCATTTACAAATTACGCCCCATTCCAAAGCAGGGAAGATATGCGGTCCTGAACGGACTTGCTGGACATCATAACTGAACCCAACAGCGGCGTTGATGCCGATGTATTTATTGAAAAACCAGTCCCCGCCGCAAGTCATTGAAGGTCCGTGCAGAATAACATCTTTGGGTTCATAGCGATAGCTAGAAGAATAATCATAATTATAATATCTGTTATCCTTTATAACCATGAATGTCCCGTATTGAAGGTCGACGTACATTCCCCTGTAGAAAAAGAACTTCAACCCTCCGCTGTATAAAAAATGAGAGCGATCAATCGCAAGCATACCCAGATTTGGGAAAATCCCTCCTCCAGCATGCCAGCCGAACCCGATTTCTTTCCCAATCCTTCCTTGATAGCGAATCCCGATCCAGCCATAACTGGGACCATGTCCAACAGCAAAACTGGCGAAATATTTGTTGCATCCGTTTTTGTAAAAATTGTTTCTTGACACCCATTTTTTCTCAACAGGATCGCGGGGATCAGGCTGAAAAAACTCCTCCGTACCGCTCTTGTAGCGAATCATGTATACTGTTGCCGGGTTAATTACATGAATGGGACCGTCCAGGTAGTTGTACTCTTTGTATTTGATATCGAGTTTACTTACCTCCTCGATTTTGGCTTCAATCTTTTCACCGGAGCGTAAATAGATCATATCCTGTGCCACAGCGATCAGGGGAGCCGAAAGGATGCATATCTGCAGAAACGTGATAGATAAATAAGTTTTCATAATACTTGGGTTAGCGTGTGGTTTATTTGAATAGATCATTTGAAGTCATCGGGGGAGATAATCTTTTCCTCCAGAAGAGCTTTTATTACCAGTTCCGTCATGTCGCTTTTAAAGGCAAATTCGTAGCGGATATCTGCAACGTATGCTTTCAACCTCATCTTCAGATAGGATCTCCGTTCTTTCACTTCATTGAAGAACAAAGCCACGATGGGCTTATTCAGGTAAATGTATTTGGATACCTGGGCCGATTCGATGGCTATTTGCCTGACACGCTCGGTGTTGACCGTAATGGGCAGGTAGATCTCTGCCACAACCTGGCAGTTGAGTTCCCCGACGTTTGCATTTGATACCGACTTTGTCATCAGCTCTCCGCAGGGGACACTTACCAAAGAATCGTCGGGGGTCACCAGTCTGATGGAGCGAAGCCCGATCTCTACAACCTCTCCATAGTAATTGCCGACTTCAACTTTGTCACCTACCTGAAATGGTCTGTCAACTAAGATCATGATCCCTCCGAAAACATTTTTAATGATATCCTGGGCAGCAAATCCAACCGCAATGGCAATGGAGGCTGTTACGGCGATAAGGGTGGAAACGGGGGGCTGAATGATTCCGGCGATAATGATAAAAAGAACAAACACCCAGCCTAAGATCTTGACGATGGGGATAAGCCCTTTGATGGTAATCCGGTATTTCGTAGTTTTTTCTGCGATGGACTCCAGGATAAAGGTGATGAAACGGATTCCCAGGTAGCCTATGATGATAAAAATGACAGACCATACGATTACACCTATGGATAAAATTTCAGACATGGAAGGGGGCTTCAGGTCTGATTCTACTTTCTGAACGATCTCAGCCACCGCCGTGTCTCCTGCCGCCGCGATGGTATCCAGGCGATGTGCTGAGGATGAATCCACTACCGTTGTGTGATCCGAATCAGCAATAAAGGTCTCATTTTCCTGTGCGGAAGCGAAGGAAAAAAGACTCAGAAAAATGATAAAACACAGTCCTTTTTTCACGTCGATTTTTCTTAATGAATGATGTTCTTATTCTTGAGTAATGAGATTGTTTTCATGTGTAGCAACGGATTCACGCTGAAGTAACTCCCATTGGAAACAAGGATGCCATCTTCTGATAAAGTCTGCATGTACCTTCTGGCTTCAACAGTTTTAATATTCATCACCAGGCCCAGATTCTCCTCAGTGAGTCTTTCATGGAGTATGAAAGCACACAAGATGAAAAGTTTTGTTGCTGTCAGGCTTTCAAGAAATGACAAGTTCATGTCTTTCAGGGATCCGATCACGATGGTATTTCCGGTAACATCGCTAACCGACCTAAGCCAGTAGATAAGTGCCATCCGGATATTGCTTTTCACAATTTTATTCAGATCGCTGAAATATTCCTGTTTTAACAGGGATTGTTTTTCATCATCGGTAAGTTTTCTGTATTTTTTATTGGTCAGGTCAGAGGGCGCGGGTTCATACCTGATATTGTAACCGCTAACCTTGTGCCTTTTGGTAATGATGCTGACCATGGTATTGTCATCAAATAATTCCAGTTTGATCAGGTAACTGAACTGGTCAGAAAGCAACAGGGTTTTGTCGAGATACCGGAAAGCATATTCGGTACAGGTTATTATCCAGAAAATTGTTTTACTGGTTCGGGAGATGAGTTCGCCGAGCTCTTTCAGCGCTTCGAACCCATTTATTTTTTTCAGGAAGAACCGCTGTATATCTTCCATGATCACCACTTGTTGTTTCTGCGAATTAAGGTAACTGACCCATTCGTCAATGTTGTTGAACGTTTGTTGGAACGGTTCACATAGAACCTGAAACAGTTCAGTTTTTGTACTGATCCTGCCTTCTGCCTTTATCCGAAGAACCGGAGTATCGTTTGAATGCTCGCCTAGAAACATGTTTAGCATTGAAGTTACCCCACTTCCCAGTTCACCCACGATAATCACCGTGGCAAACCGCCCTTTCTTCCAGTTGTTGCAGGCAAACTGAAGAGATTGAAGTTCCCTTGCTCTTCCGATGAAAAAATTAGAATCAGCAAGGGGTTCTATTTTAAACAATCGTTGGTAAACAAAAGGTAATTTGTGGAAAGACTGTTGTGTTTCTGACAGGAAATCGGCCGTATCCGCAGTGATGCTTTCCGATTTTGAGGCAATGCCATATTTCTTGAATGTGCCTTTGACAAACTGTCTTGACTGATTAAAAAAGCGGATCAGACCATGTTTAACCAAAGGGAAGAGTTTCGTAGCTTTAAGGATTAATTGCTGTTGGATTAAAATGCCCCGTTTTATCACTTTCCCTTTGGCAATACGTACGCGTAATTCCAAAATATTGTTGTTATCCGTCAGTTTGATCAGACTCTGGCTAAAGGTTTGAAGTCCCTGGGCCAAATCGTCCTCCAGCAATTTATCCATGTCGGCAAACGATTTTTCGATCTCAGCAATTCGTTCAAGAGAACGGCTCAGACCCTCAGTTGCCACCTCTCCGGGTGAAGAGGAGGCAGAATCCTCGGCATTGAATTCAAGGGCCGATTCCAGGTTGAAAGAGACGATCTGGCCCAGTTCAAGGATTGAATTCTGGATGGTGTCCAACCGCTCAATAAGGAGTATTTTAACCTGCCTGATCACTTTGAATAACTGAGGCCAGCTTTCAAAGGTTATGAGTTCATAGGGCGAGATAAAACTGATGGAGGAGGTGTGGATTGGTGCAGAAAAAGCGGGATTCCGGATGATGGAACGTTTCGTTGAGATCTGCCTGATCAGGCTGTCGGTTAATGTTTCCACATGATCGATCAGGGAGGGAAAGTCCTGCTCAAGGATCTGATCATTGACAGCAGGGATCAGTTGCGTGATGAGTTTGGACCAGGATGCCTCCTTCTCTTTTGTAATGATCTTCTTCTGGTCAGAACTGCCTTGTGTGCTTTCAATCCTCTTTTTCGCCTGGATCAGATACTCTTTTAGTTTATCCAAACCAG
The DNA here is from genome assembly GCA_014860625.1 of Bacteroidales bacterium. Classification (GTDB taxonomy): domain Bacteria; phylum Bacteroidota; class Bacteroidia; order Bacteroidales; family FEN-979; genus QYOJ01. The sequence continues at coordinate 32,802 of JACZJJ010000004.1, forward strand.
GAGTGACGGTGTCGTCCAACTTTGATTTTAAGGCAAGACCTGAGTGAAAAGTTGCCCCGTATGCCGACAGCAGCAGATGATAGAGTTCATTGTCAATTTGCCAGTCATCACGCAAAACCTGCCAGGTCCCCTTCCACCCGATTTCTATCTTCAAGGTCTCCTCCTGGAGTTTCCGGGCCTTCTTCCGAATAGCAGATTGATTAAATCGTTGGTTGGACAACTCAAAGGTACCTGCTTTATAAAATGCTGATTCGAATTCGGCCTGTGTTTGCCCGACAAGATCAAGGATCTTTTTTTTGACGATCTCTATCTCCACAACCAATTCACGAATTGCATTGTCGGATAACTCAAGCACGGAGTCATCAATGACGAATTGCTTACCCGAAGTCAGGAAATCTTCTATCCGTCCTATAATTTCTTCATCGGCTTTCCAAGCCAGGATCGAGGCAGCACATTGTTTTTGATGAATCCCGTTTAGCAGATTTACCAGGCGCATTGAGAGTAGCTCTTTCAGGTAATACCGGGAAAGATTTTTGTAATCAATGTGATGTGTCCATTGTGTAAGCGCTTTCTGTTTTTTGTTAAATACTTTTCTGAAGAGGTTCGTTATCCGTTCGGGGAATTTGGACACTTTAAAACTTATGCGTTTCACCACTTTTCCAGCCTTCAGGAGGGCAGAGTCTCCGGGTTGACTGGTATACCGTTCGGGTTCCTGGGGACGAACGATCCGATCTTCAACAGATTCAATATATGTATCAAGTGCCTCTACGAATGCAGCAAACATTACATCAAAAGTTGCCGGAGTCTTTTCGGCAAAATAACTCTCCACAAGATGCATCAGGTCAGCCTTATATTGTTTTATGGCATCAACGCATTCGCTTCGGTGTTTTTGACTCCAACTGATCTCCGCATACCTTTTCTGGATTTTTTTTACCGCCTCAGTGAATTTGATCTGGTCATCAAGGGTTGATTCAAGCACGGGGGTAAAATGCTTCTCAACGATTGATTTAAGTTGATTTTTCTCTTTTGTAAAATCGTTTTTCATGGGTTGTGAATTGACAACGATTGCAAATGAAATCGGGTATTTATTTTATAGATGCACCGTCATCCACTCCCTGATCAGGAATGATGAAATAGAGGGTCCCGTCAGGATTTTCGGCTGTGAGGATCATTCCCTGCGACTCGATGCCCCTCAGTGTCCGTGGCGCGAGGTTAATAAGAATTGTAACCCGTTGTCCGATCAGTTTCTCCGGATCAAAGTATTGGGCAATGCCTGAAACAATTGTTCGCTGGTCCAGTCCAGTATCCACTTTAAGCTTTAAAAGCTTATCGGTTTTGGGGACCACCTCCGCCTCAAGGATGGTACCGGCCCGGATATCAAGCCTGGAGAAATCCTCGTAGGTAATTTCCTGCATCGGAGGAATTAATTTGGGCGCATCAATTGCCGCCACTGATGGATTTCCGGCATCTGCATTGTCCTTTCGGGTGTTCAGGAGTTTCTGAATCTGTGCCTCAATGGCCTTGTCGTCGATTTTTTCGAAGAGAAGCTCTGCTTTGTTCAGCTGATGTCCGGAGGAGAGCCATGTTAAAAGCGTTGCATCCGCCCATTTGTACTCGGGGAGATCAAGCATCTTCCTGATTTTTTCGGCCGTGAAAGGAAGGAACGGTTGCGCCACAACCGAGAGTTGAGCACAAATCTGGAGGGAGATATTCAGTACAGTACCAACCCGTCCCGGGTCAATTGCAAACACTTTCCAGGGTTCATTTTCGGTGAGGTACTTGTTTCCTAACCGGGCCAGGTTCATCATCCCGGCAAGCGCTTCGCGGAACCGGAAGTTTTCAAGGCTCTCGGCGATCCTGCCGGGAATCTGCTTCATCTCTTCAAGTGCAGCTTTGTCGAGGTCGGTCAGAACTCCCTGAGGAGGGACTTTCCCTTCGAAATTTTTTTCAGTAAGGACCAGTGTCCTGTTCACAAAATTTCCGAAAATGGCAACCAGTTCGCTGTTGTTCTTTGTCTGGAAGTCTTTCCAGGTGAAGTCGTTGTCTTTGGTCTCGGGAGCGTTTGATGTAAGCACAAACCGCAGCACATCCTGCTTCCCGGGGAACTCCTCCAGGTATTCATGCAGCCATACTGCCCAGTTGCGGGAAGTGGAGATCTTGTCGTTTTCGAGGTTCATAAATTCAAAAGCGGGAACGTTATCCGGCAGAATATATGTTCCTTCCCCTTTAAGCATTGCCGGGAAGATGATGCAATGGAAAACAATGTTGTCTTTACCGATAAAATGTACCAGTCGGGTTTCCGGGTCTTTCCAGTATTTTTCCCAATCGGGAGTAAGTTCTTTGGTTGCGGAGATATAACCGATAGGGGCATCGAACCAGACGTAGAGAACTTTTCCGTCGGCTCCTTCAACAGGCACCTGAACACCCCAGTCGAGGTCGCGGGTAACAGCTCTTGGCTGCAGTCCCTGGTCGATCCACGATTTGCACTGGCCGTAAACATTGGTCTTCCAGTCCTCTTTATGTCCTTTCAGAATCCACTCCTGAAGCCATGCTTCATACTGATCAAGTGGCAAATACCAGTGTTTTGTCTCTTTCATCACGGGTACATTACCGCTCAGCACCGATTTCGGGTTGATGAGATCAGTTGCGTTCAATGAAGAGCCGCACTTTTCACACTGGTCTCCGTAAGCTTTTTCATAGCCGCAAACCGGACATGTTCCGGTGATATAGCGATCGGCAAGGAATTGGTCGTTTGCTTCGTCGTAGTATTGTGCGGTAACCTTCTCAATGAATTGTCCGGCGTCGTACATCTTCCGGAAGAACTCTGAAGCGGTTTCATGATGGATTTTATGGGAAGTACGGGAGTAAATGTCGAAGGAGATTCCGAATTCCTCAAATGATTTTTTGATGATCCCATGATATTTATCTACGATCTGCTGGGGCGTAACACCTTGCTGGCGTGCCTTGATCGTGATTGGCACGCCATGTTCATCTGAGCCTCCGATAAAGATCACATCTTCGCCTTTCATTCGAAGAAAACGCACATAGATGTCTGCCGGTACATAGACACCAGCCAGGTGACCGATATGAAGAGGGCCGTTTGCGTATGGCAACGCAGAGGTGACCGTAGTGCGTTTGAATTGCTTATCTTCTGCTTTCATTGTCATCCTTTAAAAAGAGGATCAAAGATATGAATTATTGAAGGTTTTCTTGCAAGTTGTCGGGATTGTAAAGGAGGAACGACTAATTTTACAGCATTTAAACAGAACCGTTATGAAAGAGAAGTTTTTTACCTGGATCCTGATGTTCACCCTCCTCTCCTGTACCTCTTACTCGCAGCTCCCTGAAAAGGCAGAAGATGTGACACCTCTTCAAGTTGGGGAGACTATTCCTTCCAGCATTCTGAAAACGACTTCCGGGTCTTCCACTGATCTCCTGAACGTTTTTAAAGCAAAACCCACGATCCTCATTTTCTACCGGGGTGGTTGGTGTCCTTACTGCAATCAGCATTTGGCAGAGATGGCCGATTATGAGGACAGAATTCTCGAAATGGGATATCAGATCGTTGCTGTAAGTCCTGATTCTCCTGAGAACCTGAGCAAGACCATGGATAAAGATAATGTCAACTACACCCTTCTCTCCGACAGTCGCGGCGAGTTGATCAGGGCTATGGGGATTGCCTACAAGGCAACCTTCCTCTATGAAAGCATCCGGAGCAAAGGGGCAACCGGGGAGAAGCTTGACCTCCTGCCTGTTCCATCTCTCTTCGTAGTCGATCAGAAAGGAGTCATTCAATACGAGCATGTCGATCCCGACTACAAGGTCAGGATGAGCGGTGAGGAACTGATGAAGGTTCTGCACAATCTGAAGCCATGATATTTCTGCATGAGCGGTAAAAAGCAGTAACGGTCACAGGAAAATCTCAACAGATTTTGTATCTTTAGGGAATTAACCGCGGGATAAGGATTCCCAATAAAATTTCTGATTATGTCTTCAATTCGAAATCCTTTCCGGGACAAACTCCTGGTGGTCATCTTTGGTACTGATACAAAAGCAGGAAAATTGTTTGACCTGGTCCTTCTCTGGGCCATTATCCTCAGTGTACTGGTGGTCATCCTGGAGAGCATGGATGTGGTGGAACTCGCTATTGGCAGGTACCTCATGGTCCTGGAGTGGATCTTTACGATCATGTTTACGATCGAGTATGTCCTGCGCATCTACGCTACCAGGCATCCCAGAAAATATATCTTCAGTTTCTGGGGATTTGTCGACCTTTTCTCTTTCCTGCCAACCTACATCGGGATCCTCTTTACCAGCGTCCATTTTCTGGTTGCCATACGAATTCTCAGACTCATCCGGATCTTCAGGATCCTGAAACTGACCCGGTACTTCAGAGAGTCTCAGGAGCTGGCAAAAGCTCTATGGGCAAGCGCACACAGGATCGCCGTCTTTTTCCTGGTTCTCTTCCTTATCGTGTTGATCATGGGATCGTTGATGTATGTAATCGAAGGAGGGGTGAATGGATTTGAGAGTATCCCGCAAAGTATTTACTGGGCGATCATCACAGTGACCACAGTTGGTTATGGGGATGTGGTACCAGTCACCTCTTTAGGTAAAATTGTTTCCTCATTAATCATGATTATCGGTTATTCAATCATTGCTGTTCCCACGGGAATCATCACAGCAGAGATTGCCAGATCGAAAAAAGATGAAAACATGATCAGCTGTCCTGCATGCAACCATATTGAAACAGACCAGGAATCAAAATTTTGCCGACATTGCGGAACTAAGATGGCGAGTAACAAGCAACCGTAATAAGTACTATTTTCGTCAATTCAAACCTCCCTTAAAACAAATCCGATGGAAGAGCAGATCAAAGAAGTTCTTTATAATCCTACAGTTGGAAGGCTTGTAGCTATTTTCCTGGGTGTTTTTATCATCTGGATTTTAATTACCCTTACTCAACGAAAACTATTGGGGAAGATCAAGGATACGGACAATCGATACCGAACAAGGAAGATGCTGACATTTGCAGGTTATTTTATGACCATTGTTTTAATAACAGTTGTATTCTTTGACAAATTGGGAGGATTTACTGTCGCTCTTGGAGTTGCCGGAGCAGGGATCGCTTTTGCTTTGCAGGAGGTGATCGCCAGCTTCGCCGGATGGATGGCTATTATGTTCGGAGGCTTTTACAAGACCGGGGACAGGGTGCAGCTAGGAGGGATTAAGGGGGATGTCATAGATATCGGTGTTATTCGTACAACCCTGATGGAAACTGGTCAATGGGTCGATGGAGATCTGTACAACGGAAGGATTGTCAGAATTGCAAACAGTTTCGTTTTTAAGGAACCGGTTTTCAACTATTCGGCCGATTTTCCATTTCTATGGGATGAAATCAAAATTCCGATTCAATATGGGAGTGATTATCAGGCAGTCAGGGAAATTCTTTTGCAAACTGCCAATGATCTGGTTGGAGACTATGTGAAAATTGCACAGGAGACCTGGCAGCAGATGGTCAACAAATATATGATTGAAGACGCATCCACAGAGCCTATGGTGACGCTGACTGCCAATGATAACTGGGTGGAATTTACTCTCCGTTATACGGTTGACCTTAAAAAGCGAAGAACCAGTAAAAACGACCTTTATTTGCAGATCCTGAAAGAGGTGGATAAAAGAGGCGGAACGATAAAATTTGCATCGGCCACCTTCTTGATGGTTGACGGATCAGAATTGAACGTTACACTTAAAAAAGACAAATAATTTTATGGAAAATATTGAACTACGCCTCCTGAATATGAACGATTACATGGAGCTGAAAGACTCCATGATTGAAGCTTACCATTCCTGGGCAGGCTCATATTGGAAGGAGCATCACATTGAAACATTGCTGAATATCTTTCCTGAAGGTCAGATAGCCGTTACAGTGGGAGATGTTGTGGTTGGAGCCGCCCTCTCGATTGTTGTCAAATACAATGACTATGGGGATGATCATACCTATCAGCAGATCACAGGGAACTTTACGTTCAAGACTCACAATCCGAAAGGGGATGTGCTCTATGGGATCGAAGTGTTCATCCATCCCGAATACAGGGGCATGCGACTTGGGCGAAGGTTATACGATGCAAGAAAGGAGCTGTGCGAATCCCTCAACCTGAAAAGTATTATTGCAGGAGGACGGATTCCCAACTACCACAAATATGCAGATCAGCTTACCCCAAAGGAGTACCTGCAGAAGGTGAAGATGAGGGAGCTTCTGGATCCGGTGCTTACCTTTCAGATCGCCAATGATTTTCACATCAAGAAGATCCTGAAGAACTACCTGAGTGCCGATGAAGAATCGGGAGGGTATGCCACGTTGCTGGAATGGAATAATATTTTTTACGAAAAGGACCCGAGGAAGATCAGCTTGCAGAAATCGGCCGTAAGGATCGGGCTGGTGCAGTGGCAGATGCGCCTCTTTCCAAATCTGGATGCCCTCTACGAGCAGATTGAATTTTTCGTCGACACAGTCTCCGGATACAAGAGTGACTTCATCCTCTTCCCTGAGTTGTTCAATGCTCCGCTGATGGCTGATTACAATCACCTTTCTGAAGCCGAATCAATCCGAAAACTGGCTGAGTTCACCTTTCCCCTAAGAGATAAATTCATCGAATTTGCAAAGTCCTATAATGTGAATATCATAACTGGCAGTATGCCTCTTGTCAGGGATGGAGATTTGTACAATGTGGGATTTTTATGCAGGAGGGATGGGTCACACGAAATGTACGAGAAGATCCATATCACCCCAAATGAGATCCATTATTGGGGGTTGGTCGGAGGGGACAAGGTGAAGGTTTTTGAGACCGATGCCGGGAAGATCGGGATCCTGATCTGTTACGATGTGGAGTTTCCTGAGTTGCCAAGGTTACTGGCCGACCAGGGGATGCAGATCCTGTTTGTCCCATTTCTCACCGATACGCAAAATGCCTACACGCGCGTAAGAGCCTGTTCAAGAGCCAGAGCAATCGAGAATGAGTGTTTTGTGGCAATCGCAGGTTGTGTTGGGAATCTCCCAAAGGTGGAGAACATGGATATCCAGTTTGCGCAATCGGTGGTATTTACTCCTTCCGATTTTCCATTTCCTACAAATGGTGTAAAAGCAGAAGCTACTCCCAATACTGAGGCAGTTTTGATCGTGGATGTCGACCTCGATTTACTCAAAGAATTGCATCATTTTGGAAATGTGAGAACCCTGAAAGACAGGCGGAATGATCTTTATGAAGTAAGGTACCTTAAAGGGACTGAGTGATTTTTGTAATTTTGCAAGCCTAGTAACCCAGCAAATGGATTTTCCCATCCTAAAAGACGTCGTTATCATTCTGGGCCTTTCGGTCCTGATCATCCTTGTCTTTCACAGGTTCAGGATTCCTTCCATCCTTGGATTTTTACTCACAGGTATCATTATCGGACCTTATGGCCTCAGCCTGATCGATGCCTCTCATGAAGTGGAGCTGATGGCCGAACTGGGTGTGATCTTCCTGCTGTTTGTGATTGGGATTGAATTTTCGATCAAAGGGTTGATGTCGATAAAACGCACCGTTTTCCTGGGAGGGTTTCTGCAAGTGACGCTTACGATCGGCATGATTACCCTGGTCAGCCTGGGGTTCGGGTTACCTTTGCAGCGGGCCGTTTTCATGGGATTTTTATTCTCACTGAGCAGTACGGCAATTGTGTTAAAGCTTCTTCACGAGCGGGGCGAGATCACCTCTCCGCAGGGAAGGGTGGCTGTAGGAATTCTGATCTTCCAGGATATCATCGTTGTACCGCTTATTCTCATTTCCCCGATTCTGGCCGGCAATTCTCCTGATGTAATGATGACGCTACTGATCCTGGTAGGGAAATTCGTAGCCATCATTGTGATCCTTTTCTTACTTGCCCGTTACCTTGTGCCAAGATTGCTTGACCTTGTAATTCGGACTAAAAACAACGAGCTCTTTCTACTTACCATCATTGTCCTCTGTTTTGCCACAGCGTGGCTGACGGAAAGTTTTGGATTGTCGCTGGCTCTTGGCGCGTTTTTCGCCGGACTGATCATCTCCGAATCTCCATACAGCCATCAGGCAACTGCGCTTATTCTGCCGTTTCGTGAGATTTTTATCAGCTTTTTCTTTGTATCTATCGGAATGTTGTTGAATCTGCAGTTCTTTTTTCAGGAGATCCTCTACATTCATTTTCTGGCAATCGTCTCCCTGATTGCCAAGATGCTGATCATTGTTGTTGTAGTGATTATTCTCCGTTATCCGTTACGGGTGGTTCTGCTTTCGGCTCTTACCCTCTTTCAGGTAGGTGAGTTTGCCTTTATCCTTTCTGCAACCGGTATTTCGGAGGGGCTGTTATCACCCGAGAATTACCAGTATTTTCTGGCTGTATCAATCATGTCGATGGGAGCAACCCCCTTTGTTGTTGCATGGTCACCGAAAATCACCAATTTTATTCTCAAACTGCCTCTTTCACAGAAAGTGAAGCACCGATTGGACTCCTTTCAGAAGGTAAAAGCACAGTCTCACCGGCTTCCTGAAACAATGGAGGATCATCTGGTCATTATCGGATATGGGATCAACGGAAAAAATGTAGCAAAGGCGGCTCGTGGCGCTGATATCCCTTTCGTTGTTGTGGAACAGGATTCCGAGGCATTGGCAGAGGCGCAAAATAACAATGATAACGTAGTGTTTGGGGATGCCACACAGGAGGTCATCCTGAACCATGTACACGCCTTTTCGGCACGGGTAGTAGTGATAGCAATCTCCGATACTGATGCCACACGAGTCATCGTTTCAAAGATCAGGGAGTTGTCTGATACAGTTTACATTATCGTAAGGACCCGGAATCTGAAAGAGATCGACGGTAATCTACGGTTGGGAGCCGACGAAGTGATCCCTGAAGAGTTTGAGACATCCATCGAAATATTTGCCAGGGTTCTCCATAAATACCTGGTGCCCGAGAACGAAATCATTTCATACATCGAATCCATTCGGGCTGATAATTATGAGATGCTCAGGGATGTCAGAGGATTGCTACGGAAAGGGCCTCTTCATCTCGACATTCCTCATATCCGGATTTACTCTATCCAGGTACAATGTGAAACGAACAAGGTGGTTGGCAAAAGTTTAGAAGACTCAAGGCTTCGTCGCGAGTTCTGTGTAACATTGCTGGCGATCCAGCGCGGCACAAAATACATTACCCACATTGATAAAGATACTGAAATTCGTATGGACGATACTCTTTTCCTGCTTGGCACCCCGGAAAATATCTCCAGGGTATCTAAATATTTACAGCTTTCATAACTTTGTAGAATCACACCATGATCCAGGATATGACCCTTCCCCCCTATTTGCAAAAAGGCGATAAGGTGGCTATCGTTTCCCCTGCCAGAAGTATCACTTTTGAGGAGGTTTTCCCTGCCATGAAACTTTTCCAGAAGTGGGGACTGGAGGTGATTCTCGGGACGCATGTTTTTGGCAAACATCACCAGTTCAGCGGAACGGACGACCAGCGGAAACAGGATCTGCAACAAATGCTCGACGACCCCTCCATCAGGGCTATTGTTGCTTCCAGGGGAGGGTATGGAACGACAAGGATCATCGACAGGCTGGATTTTACGACGTTCTCGAAACATCCCAAATGGATCGTAGGGTATAGCGATATAACAGTTCTTCACTCCCACATTCACCGGCATCTGGGAATTCAAACCCTTCATGCCACGATGCCATTTAACATCAAAGATCAGAATTTCAATGAAATAACCACTGAATCACTGAGAAAAGCACTGTTCGGTGAAAAAATTTCTTACTCCAAACATATAACCTTTTGGGACAAAACCGGATTAACAGAGGGTGAACTGGTTGGAGGAAACCTTTCGATCCTTTATAGCCTGAACGGGACACCTTCAGATATTGATACACAGGGAAAGATCCTGTTCCTGGAGGATGTAGATGAATATCTCTACCACCTCGACCGGATGATGATGAACCTGAAGCGAAGCGTTAAACTCAAGGAGTTGAAGGGACTGGTTGTTGGAAGTCTGACAGATATGAAGGATAATGAATTACCGTTCGGGAAAAGTGCCCACGAGATCATCCAGGAGGCAGTAAAAGATTATTCGTATCCGGTTTGTTTTGACTTTCCGGCCGGTCACGAAAAACTGAATGTGGCTCTATATCTTGGAAGAAAAGCCAAACTGAAAGTGGAGAAAGAGGTATCGTTGCTATTCGATTGATAGATGCACCCCTCCCCGGCCCTCCCCTGAAGGAGAGTGAGCAATTCCCCTTTAGGGATTAATTTCGCTTTTTCGCTATTTCACTATTTATATTATGTCAGCAATACACGAATTAGGCAAAAGGGGGGAAGAACTTGCCGCTGCCTACCTGAAAGAAAAGGGATATAAGATTCTGGAAACCAACTGGCGCTTTGGTCATAACGAGCTGGATCTGATTGCCGAAGAGGGTCCTGTTCTTGTCGTTGTGGAAGTCAAAACACGGAAATCCAACACCATGGGAGAACCTGAGATGGCAGTGACACGGGAGAAGCAACGGGCCATTATACGGTCGGCAAATGCCTATGTAAGATGGAAACACAGGAATATGGAAGTTCGGTTTGATATTGTCTCAATCCTTCTTCAGGGAGAAAAAATAACCATTAATCATATTCCGGATGCTTTCTATCCGATGGTGCGGTGATGGTTCCATCGCCCAATCAATAAGATTTCTTTAATTTTACACGTTCATCAACAGTTCAACTATGTTAATACCACAAACCTACATTGACCGGTGCACCCAGCTCAAAAAGCAACTCAATTCAGGAGTGATTCTTTTATTAGGAAATGAAGAGAGCCCGATGAATTATGCCGATAACGGCTACCATTTCCGGCAGGACAGCAGTTTCCTCTATTTTTTCGGCATGGACTACCCCTCTCTGGCAGCATGGATTGACGTGGATACAGGTGAAGAGATCCTTTTCGGAGACAACCTCACCATGGATATGATTGTTTGGATGGGGACTCAGCCAAGCCTGGAAGAGAGGGCGGAGAAATATGGGATTCACACAGTTCAACCACTGGCAAGATTGCCTGAGTACATTTCAAATGCCGGCCAAACAGGGAGAACAATTCACTTCCTTCCTCCGTACCGGCCCGAAAATAAGATCAAACTCTTTAATCTTCTTGGTATTCATCCTGATCAGTGTGCCGAGAGAGCATCTCTTGATCTGGTTAAGGCCGTGATTGCTCAGCGACAGATCAAATCGGAAGAGGAGATAAAGGAAATTGAAAAGGCGGTGGATATCTCTGCTGACATGCATATGGCTGCAATCAGGATGGCCCGTCCTGGAATGACCGAAGCAGAGATTGCTGCAAAAGTGAATGAGGTAGCGCTGGCGGCCAATGGGAATATCTCGTTCCCGATTATTGCCACCATCAACGGGCAAACGCTTCACAATCACTATCACGGGAATATCATCAGGGAAGGGGATCTGTTTCTGCTTGACGCCGGAGCTGAAACCAACCTCCATTATGCAGGCGATATCTCAAGCACCTTCCCGGTATCCAGCAGATTCACGGAGAGGCAAAAAGAGATCTACACCATCACCCTGAATGCACACGAAGCTGCCATTTCGGCCCTGAAGCCCGGAGTCCCTTTTAAAGAGGCTCATATGACAGCCTGCCGTACCATTTTTGACGGGTTGAAAGAGCTGGGACTGACAAAGGGCAATACTGATGAAGCTGTCGCCGCAGGGGCTCACACACTGTTTTTCCCTTGCGGAACAGGGCATATGCTTGGGCTTGATGTTCATGACATGGAAGATCTGGGGGAGCTTTGGGTTGGGTACGATGGAGTGCCAAAAAGTACGGAGTTTGGATTCAAGTCACTGAGGCTGGCCAAACCTCTTCAGCCGGGATTTGTTGTCACGATAGAACCGGGCATCTATTTCATTCCCGAATTGATCGACATGTGGAAGGCCAAAGGGAAACATACCGGTTTTCTGAACTATGAAAAGATTGAAGCATACAGGAATTTTGGCGGCATCAGGAACGAAGAAGATCTTTTAATCACAGATAGCGGTTCAAGGGTTTTAGGGAAACCGATTCCAAAAAAAATTAGCGAAGTGGAGGAGTTGCGGCAATGAGGAACAGCTATTCGATATTGATTGTACTGGCATCCTGGCTGATCCTGGTTCAGGCCGGGAAAGCCCAGCAGCTTGAAACGTTTTTATCCGCTCACAAAGAGATCACATCCTTTGAAAAACTGACCGGAGATTCCCCTTTTCAGGAGGTATGGAAGGTTATGATCCGGCAACCACTGGATCATTCCGATACCACCCATGGATTTTTTCAGCAGAGGATTTTCGTGGCCGAAAGGGATGCCGGAAAGCATGTTGTGTTTGTCACAGAAGGATATACAGGAGGTTATGCGGCCAGAACATCCTACGAGAATGAGTTGAGTCAGATTCTCGATGCGAACCAGATCGTTGTTGAGCACCGTTATTTCGGCAAGTCGGTTCCCGACACGATCAACTGGGATTACCTGACTGTTGAGAATGCCGCCGCCGATCATCATGAAATTATCGATCTCTTTGACGACTATTATACCGGAAAATGGATCAGTACCGGGATCTCAAAAGGCGGACAAACAGCACTGTATCATTTGACTTTTTACCCGGATGATGTGGATATCTCCGTGCCTTATGTTGCCCCGTTGAACTACAGTGTGGAGGATGGCCGACATGAGATTTTCATCGACCACGTTGCAACTCCGGAATCACGGAAGAGGGTCAGGGATTTCCAGATTGAAGTGCTGAAACGGAGAGAGCAACTGATGCCTGAATTTGAACAATACATCAGGGAGAAAGGGTTGGAATACAGAATCCCTATCGATGCGGTTTACGACTATTGTGTGCTTGAATACTCATTTTCTTTCTGGCAATGGGGGTCGGCTGTTGAGAGTATTCCAGGAAAGGAAGCCTCTGATAGCTTGATCTGCAATCATCTGATGGCTGTATCCGGTCCTGAATATTTTGCCATTAACGGAATGGAGTCAATCCGGCCATTTTTTGTGCAGGCAGCCAAAGAACTGGGATATTACGGTTACGATACCAAATCCTTTGAGCCCTGGCTGACCATTAAAAATGCCAAAGGCTACCTCTCATCTGTGATGCTTCCCGAAGGAATGAAGATCCGGTTCAATCACAGGACTAACAAAAAGGTGTTTAAATTTATCCGCAAAAAGGACCCGAAGATGATCTTCATTTACGGCGAGTATGATCCCTGGTCGGCATCCGGAGTGGTATTTGAACACAAGAACAACATGCTGAAGATCGTCAAGCCGGCCGGTAGCCATGCTACCCGGATCAATAACCTGCCCGATCAGTTGCATGAGCTGGTGGTGGATACGCTCTTGAAATGGACGAAAGACGAAATCGAAATACGAAATACAAAGAGTTAGCAACGATTCTCACGACATTCACGATATTCACGACATTCACGATATTCACGAACAAACAAACCATAAACATGAAGTTAAAACACTGTCTGATCCTTCTACTTCTTGTGGCAGGATCATTTCAACCGGCATTCTCCTGTACCATTATCGTGGTTGGAAAGAAGGCTACCACCGACGGTTCGGTGATTGTATCGCACTCTGATGCCGGTCCTGATTGCCGCATTCGGGTGATGCCGCGGATGAAATTTCCAAAAGGATCGATGACCCCTGTTTACTGGGGCATTCAGGATCCGCAGCAACCGCTTGATTCATATGGCGACACCCTGGGGTTTATCCCTCAGGTGGAAGAGACCTACAAATACATTCACTCGGCATACAGCCACATCAACGAGTTTCAGGTAGCTATTGGCGAAAGTACGATGAGCCAGAAGGATGAACTCCGTGTTGACCGGGAGACCGGAAAACAGATCATGACAGCTGAACAGGCAATGATCTTTGCCTTGCAACGCAGTAAAACAGCCCGGGAAGCACTGACGATCATCACAGACCTGATGGATACATATGGGTTTTTACCTTCGTGCGGACCGGAGTCGGAGTGCCTGGCGATTGGTGACAAGAATGAAGTGTGGATCCTGGAGCTCTTCTCCATTGGCCCCGACTGGGATCCGGAAAGCGGGAAACCCGGCGCCCTCTGGGCTGCCCAACGGCTTCCCGACGATCATGCAGCAATGATCCCAAACTGGAGCATCATCGGGAAGATCGATCTGGCCGATACCAGCAACTTCAGGGCCTCTTCCAATTACCAGCAGATCGCGATCGATCACGGGTGGTGGGATCCGGCATCCGGGAAGGAGTTTGTGTGGAAGGAGATCTATCCTCCCGTCCTGCGCGAATGGGCAACCAGCCGGTTCTGGCTCTTTCACGCACTCTATGCCCCTGATCTTCCGGGGTTGCCCGACCGTTGGACAACCGACCCCTTCAAGGGTGATGATCAGTACACGCAATTTGTTGAACCTCTGTCACTTTATCCGTTCTCAATTAAACCCAATAAACTCATCTCCGTAAAGGATGTGATGGATTTCCAAAGGTCAACCTTTACCGGGACCATATACGACAAGGAGATGGCTCCCGGTTGGTATATTCCTTCTGACAGCGGTACACTTGAACGCAGTGTTCTAACCACACCATTCCCCACCATTGAGACCCGCAAGCTGTTGAAGATCAACAGACGAAGGAATGTGGCCCGGGCCCGGGGTGAATACGGAATGATCGCGCAGCTCCGCTCCTGGCTTCCGGATGAGATTGGAGGGATCTATTACGTCTATGTGGATAATGCCTATACCAGTGCCTATGTACCGATTTATGCAGGGGTAACAGATGTGGCGGAGTGTTACAAGATTTGGGAAAAGGAGAAGTTTGACGACAACTCCATCCGCTGGTGTGTCGACTTTGTGGATAATCTCCTCTACTTGCGCTGGCAGGATGCCGTGAAGGATTTGCATGCAGTACGGGATCCCTTTGAGCAGCAGTTTTTTGATGATCAGTCGGTTGTGGATGAAAAAGCGGTAGCCTTATTGAAGAAGAACCCCGATAAAGGCAAAGAGTACCTGACTAATCTAACTATCGACCGGATGAACCAGGTTCATAAAATGTTCCAGGATCTGCGGATTACATTAATCGAAAAGTACACCAACAACAAGCAAGGCATATAACTTCATTTTCACCATATCATTGTATCACCATTTAAACTATGGAAACCCTCATCTCAGTTAGCTTAATCCAGCAAATGCTGGCCCCTGGCCTCATGATCTCAGCCTGCGGACTATTATTACTCGGGGTCAATAACAAACAGGTTGCAGCCATAGGAAGAATCAGGAACCTTGAAGAAGAAAAACGGAATTTTCGCCGGGCTGCAAGAAAGGAGCCCCTGGACGATATCCAGGAAGAGAGGCTTCTGAACCTCGACTACCAGTTGATCACCTACGCCAGGAGGGTCATTTATTTCCGCAATTCGGTATTTTTCTATACGGTGGCGGTTGCCCTCTTTGTGTTTGCATCCCTGGCGATCGGATTCCAGCAATTGGGCGACATAGATATTTTCTCCTCAGTGGCATTGGTCTCTTTTATGGCTGGGATGCTCTGTACCTTGGGCGGGGCGGTATTTGCAGCGATTGAGGTATGGCTGGCATATAGGGTAATCACTCGCGAAATTTACCACTAAGTCCCCTTTAGGGGATTTAGGGGCAGGTTGTGGGTGTTACTTCCTCCCGAAATCAGCCGGAATCTCTCCCCAGTACTCGGTCTCCCATTTGAGCACTTTATTCGGCCACGAGTTGCTCCTTAACCAATTCTGA
>JACZJJ010000144.1 GCA_014860625.1 Bacteroidales bacterium
GTTTACATCCCCGGCTGCCCGCCCCGCCCCGAAGCACTCCTTTACGGCGTGATTCAACTTCAGCGAAAGATCAAACTGGAAACAATCGCTAAAAAAGAGGGTAAGAAGTAAGAGGTAAGAAGTAAGAGGTAAGAAGTGAGACGTTAAAAAGACGAATTCACGATATTCACGATATTCACGATATTCACGATATTCACGATATTCACGATATTCACAAATGGAAGCTGAAAAATTAAAAGGAAAAATCCTGGAAATTGTTCCGGAGGCACAACAGGAGGAAAATAAGCAGTTCCCTACATTCCTGATCCCTTCCGGGAAGTTTAAACATCTGGCTACCCTTCTCAAAGAGGAAAAAGAACTGGATTTTGATTACCTCTTTTGCCTGACCGGTGTCGACTGGGGAACTGAATTGGGTGTTGTCTACCACCTCACATCCACCTCGCTCAACCATACGGTGGAGTTGAAAGTCAAGACTGAAAACCGGGAAACGCCTGAATTTGATACTGTTGCCGACCTCTGGAAGACTGCCGAGTTTTTTGAACGGGAAGTTTGGGATCTCTTCGGGATCCGTTTTGCCGGGCATCCCGATATGCGCCGGATTTTCCTGGAAGAGGATTGGGTTGGCTTCCCGATGAGGAAGGATTACACAGACGAAGTTAACATCGTAGAATTGTAAGTATGAAAGAGATCATTAACCTGCCTGTACACAGTATCGAGGAGGAGGAGTACCATATTAACATGGGTCCGCAGCACCCCTCTACCCATGGTGTACTCCGGTTGGTCGTCACCCTGCAGGGGGAAACCGTAAAGAAAGTTCAGCCCCATTGCGGATACATCCACCGCGGTATTGAGAAGATGTGCGAGAAAGATACCTACCAGCAGATCATCCATCTCACCGACCGGATGGATTACCTCTCGGCCCACATCAACAACCACGCTGTTTGCCTTCTGGTTGAAGGAGCCCTCGAAGTGGAAGTTCCCGAGCGTGTCAAGTACATCCGTACCATTATAGATGAACTGAACCGGATCGCCTCCCACCAGCTCTGGTGGTGCAGTTTTGGGATGGACCTGGGCGGACTCACATGCTTCTTCTACGGACTCCGCGACCGGGAACACATCCTCGACATCTTCGAAGAGTCGTTTGGCTCCCGTTTGCTGCATAGCTATTACACACCGGGAGGCCTGATGCAGGACATCCACCCCAATTTCCAGAAACGGACCAAAGATTTTATCAAATATTTCCGCAAGAAGATCAAAGATTACGACAAACTCCTCAGCGGGAACGTGATTTTCGAGAACCGTAGTCAGGGTATTGGCGTGATGTCGAAAGAAGATGCTATCAACTATGGCGTCAGTGGTCCTTCGGGACGGGCATCAGGATGGTCATGCGACATCCGAAAGAAATATCCTTATGGTGTATACGACAAGGCAGAGTTCAACGAGATCCTTCGCACCGACGGAGACACGTATGGACGCTACATGGTAAGAATGGATGAGATGCGGGAATCGATGAAGATCATTGAGCAACTCATTGATAACATTCCTGAAGGAGACTACACGGCTAAAATGAAACCGATCATTAAACTCCCTGCCGGAGAGTACTACCAGCGAGTGGAATCGGCCCGCGGCGAACTGGGGATCTACTGCATTTCTGATGGGAATAAAACCCCTGTACGGATGAAATTCCGCACGCCGAGTTTTGTGAACCTGGGCGTGCTGGATAAACTCAGTCGCGACATGAAGATTGCCGACCTGGTTGCTATCGGCGCTTCCCTTGACCTAGTAATTCCGGATATTGACAGATAATACCATTCAACATGGCTTTCAACATTTACGACTTTACGTCATTTAACCAGTCGATCGACAAAGCGCTCTACGAGTGGCTACCCCCGTTCTGGGCGATGATCGTGGAAATGACCATCATCGGACTGGTCTTCCTGCTTGCCTATGCAGTCGTTGGCCTGCTTCTGGTCTATGCCGAGCGAAAGGTTTGCGCCTTCATGCAGAACCGGGTCGGTCCAAACCGGGTCGGTCCCTACGGAATCTTCCAGACGATTGCCGACTTCATCAAGCTGTTGATGAAAGAGCTTGTCTATATCAAGGATTCAGACAAACTCCTTTTTAACATTGCCCCGTTCATCGTGATCATTGCCTCCTTTATGGCCATTGCAGCTATACCGTTTGCCAAAGGATTGCATGCCATCGATTTTGATATCGGTATCATGTATGTGGTTGCCGTCTCCTCTTTAGGAGTTGTTGGGATTTTGCTTGCTGGATGGTCCAGCAACAACAAGTATTCACTCATCGGAGCCATGCGTAGCGGCGCACAGATCATCAGCTACGAGCTTTCGGTCGGACTCTCGCTACTTACCATTGTTGTACTGGCCGGTACCATGCAGTTTTCCCAGGTAGTTGAGTTGCAGTCTTCAGGATGGTTCATTTTCAAAGGGCACATCCCCGCTGTCATAGCATTTATAGTCTTTCTGATTGCCAGCACTGCAGAAACAAACCGCGGACCTTTCGACCTGGCAGAAGCCGAATCGGAGCTTACCGCCGGATTCCATACCGAATATTCAGGGATCAAATTTGCTTTCTTTTTCCTGGCAGAGTACATGAACATGTTCATTGTTGCCTCTATCGCAGCCACAGTATTCCTGGGAGGATGGATGCCATTCCACATATCAGGACTGGAAGGATTCAACCATGTAATGGACTTCATTCCACCTCTTATCTGGTACATCGGTAAAACTGCCTTCATTATCTGGCTGATGATGTTGTTTAAATGGACATTCCCCCGCCTGCGGATCGACCAGCTTCTGAATCTGGAGTGGAAATACCTCCTCCCGATCAACCTGGTCAATATCCTCATCATGGCTTTTATCGTATTAATGGGTTGGCATTTCTAAGATTATGAACAGTATCTATACATACTTTGCAGATATCTTCCATGGACTTAAATCCCTGCTCATCGGCATGTCGGTGACCGGAAGATATTTTTTCAGTCCCGGACAGATCGTTACTCAGCAATATCCTGAGAACCGGAAGACGCTGAAAATGTTTGACCGTTTCAAGGGCGACCTGATCATGCCTCACGACGCAAACAACCAGCATCGTTGCACCGGCTGCGGGATATGTGAAACCAACTGTCCGAATGGCTCCATTGAGGTCATCTCCGATCGTATCGAGTTGCCCGACGGCAAGAAGAAACGCATCATCGATAAGCATATTTACCACCTCGGAATGTGCACTTTCTGCAGCCTTTGCGTGAAGACATGCCCTTCGGATGCCCTTGCATGGGACCAGACTTTTGAGCATGCGGTGTTCGATCGCTCCAAGCTGACGAAGATTTTGAACAAACCCGGATCATCCATTATTAAAGATATAGAATAATGACGAGCAATCAAATCATGTTTCTACTCTTTTCGGCGGTCATTGTGATCTTCTCCATCCTCACAGTGACCAGTAGACGAATCTTACGGGCAGCTACCTATCTGCTGTTCGTGCTGGTCTCCACTGCCGGCCTGTATTTCCTTCTGAGATACAACTACCTGGCAGCCATTCAGCTAATTGTGTATGCAGGCGGTATTGTTGTGCTGATCATCTTCTCGATCCTGCTCACCAGCCATATCTCCGAAAAGCTTCCAACAGCCAGCCTCCTGAAAAAGTGGCCTGCGCTCCTCGTAGCATTGGTGGGGGCAGCTCTCTGCGTCACAGTAATACTGCAACATAATTTTCCCGGATCTGTAGGAAATACTGAACTGGTCAGCGTGACAGACATAGGGAACAGCCTCATCAATTATGGAAAATACGGTTATGCGTTGCCTTTTGAGGTGATCAGTGTGCTGTTGCTTGCTGCTATGATTGGGGCCATTGTTCTGGCAAAGAAACGTAAAGATTAACTGTTAAAGAACGATCATATGTTTGAAGGAGTTCCATTATCCTGGTTTTTAGTCCTCAGCACCATCATGTTTTTTGTGGGGGTGTATGGATTTCTGGTAAGAAAAAACCTGATCACCATGCTGATGTCGATAGAGCTGATCCTCAATTCGGTCTGTATCAACTTTGTGGCGTTCAATAAAATCCTCTATCCGGATCATATGGAAGGGATGTTTTTTACCATCTTCATCATTGCCGTGGCTGCTGCCGAAGCCTCCGTGGCGATCGCTATCATCATCAATATTTACAGACGTATTGTAAACATTGATGTGGAGAAAATGAATGAAATGAAATATTAGTGTAAGAAGTAAAGACGAGGCATGCCTCGTCTGTACGAAAAATAGTTCGAAAATCGTAAATCGTAATTCGTAAATCGATAAAGGTATGTTTGACTTCTCGTACACCATCTGGATCGTCCTGATTCCCTTTTTCGCCTTTCTGCTCATCGGGTTCCTTGGCCATAAGTTCAAACCCGTCGTATCAGGAATTGTGGGATCAGCGGGTCTCTTCACCTCCTGGATCCTTTCCATCTTTACAGCATACAAGTACTTCTTTGATGTTGGAAAGATCGACGGGGTTTACCAGCAGATCATTGGATATCATACACTTTGGCTAAGGTTTTCTGATACCCTGTATATTGATATGGGGGTATTTATCGATCCTATTTCAGTGATGATGCTGATTGTAGTCACCACCGTATCCTTAATGGCTCACATCTACTCAACGGGATACATGAAAGGCGAAAAAGGGTTCATGCGTTTCTATGCATCCCTTTCACTCTTTACCTTTGCCATGCTGGGATTGGTCGTTGCCACAAACATTTTCCAGATGTATATTTTCTGGGAGCTTGTGGGTGTATCCTCTTACCTGTTAATCGGATTTTATTACGAGAGGCCTTCGGCAGTAGCCGCTTCCAAAAAAGCATTCATCGTTACCCGATTTGCCGATCTTGGATTCCTGATAGGGATACTTTTGCTATCCTACTATACGGGAACATTTGACTTCCTGACCTTAACCAGCCCAACCGGACCAGCCATTGGCACACCGCCTACTGCAACATTTATCGGCATGTCGGTTATGACCTGGGCAATGATCTTAATCTTTATGGGGGGCGCTGGAAAATCGGCCATGTTCCCGCTCCACATCTGGTTGCCGGATGCCATGGAAGGCCCCACACCGGTTTCGGCATTGATCCATGCCGCTACCATGGTTGTTGCAGGCGTTTACCTGGTAGCACGGATGTTCCCAATCTACGTCACAGTTCCCATTGCCTTGCAGGTGGTGGCCTGGGTAGGGGCCTTCTCCTCCCTGTTTGCAGCCGTCATTGCCTGTACACAACACGATATTAAGCGAGTACTCGCTTACTCCACCATGTCGCAGATCGGATATATGATGTGTGCGCTCGGGGTTTCTGGAATGGGTGGCCATGAGGGCCTTGGTTACATGGCATCCATGTTTCACCTCTTTACGCACGCGTTCTTCAAGGCATTGCTCTTCCTCTGTGCCGGAGCTATCATTCATGCCGTACACAGCAACTACATGTACGATATGGGTGGACTCAGAAAATTTCTGCCAATCACACACATCACCTTCCTCATAGCCTGCCTTGCCATTGCCGGGATTCCACCCTTTGCAGGTTTCTACAGCAAGGATGAAATCCTGGTAGCCGCCTACCATCATGATACGGCTCTTTTCGCCATTGAGTATATCGTTGCCGGGTTAACCGCATTCTATATGTTCCGGCTCTATTTTGGCATCTTCTGGGGGAAAAAGCAGGACTACCACCATACTCCTCATGACCCGCCCCTTTCGATGACACTTCCATTGATTTTCCTTGCCTTCGGAGCCATGTTCGCCGGGTTTGTGCCATTCTCGGCGTTGGTTACCTCCGACAGGTTGGCATTTGATATCCATACGGAGTGGATCATCGCCATTCCCTCCATCGTGATTGCCATCGTTGGAATAGGTGTGGCGTATATGATGTATCTCAAACCAACGCAAATTCCAGCGAAGATCGCTCGTTCAATGAGTGGATTTTACACAGCATCCTATAACAAATTCTATATCGATCAACTCTACTTGTTTATCACCAAGAAGATCATTTTCAATAATATCTCGAGGCCGATTGCATGGTTTGACCGCCACATTGTGGACGGATCCATGAACGGCATCTCATATGTAACAAATCAGGCATCTGACAAAATCAAGGGATTCCAGTCAGGACAACTCCAGCAATATGCGATGGTGTTTGTCTCCGGAGTTATCGCTCTTGCCCTGGTATTCATCTATTTATGGACTTAATAAACAGCTGACGAATGAATATACTTCTGTTACTGATCATTATTCCGATCCTGACAATCATTGGGATTCTGTTTGCTAGGGATAACAAGCATGTACGCGTTATTTCTGCTGTCGGGATGACATTCCAGCTGATCGTTTCAGCGATTATTATCCTCTGGTACCTTGCTGAACGGAATGCAGGAAACACAGCAGAGATCCTCTTTGCAAGCAATTACGTCTGGTATGAGACGCTCAACATCCACTTCTACATTGGTGTTGACGGGGTTTCTGTAGCCATGATAGGGCTGACATCCATCGTAATCTTCGCCGGCATCTTTGCTTCATGGGAAGTAAATGACCTGCCAAAGGAATTTTTTACCTCATTGATTCTGCTTTCCGGTGGTGTATTTGGATTTTTCATCTCCCTCGATCTCTTTACCATGTTTCTCTTTTACGAGATCGCCGTAATTCCAATGTACCTGCTGATAGGCATCTGGGGAAGTGGTCCCCGACAATACAGTGCCATGAAGCTGACTCTGATGCTGATGGGAGGCTCGGCGTTGATTCTTGTTGGGTTGCTGGGACTCTATTTCAACTCCAATCCCGCCGGTGGACCCCTGACGTTTGATATCCTGGAGATTGCCAAGGTTCAGATCCCCCTGAATTCACAGCTCTTTTTCTTCCCCTTCCTGTTTGTTGGTTTTGGGGTGCTTGGAGCTCTCTTCCCATTTCACACGTGGTCGCCCGACGGTCATGCTTCAGCTCCAACAGCAGTATCAATGCTCCATGCGGGTGTGCTTATGAAACTGGGTGGATACGGATGTTATCGCGTAGCAGTTTTCCTCCTCCCTGATGCCGCTCATGAGATGGCCTGGATATTTATTATCCTGACTGCCATCGGTGTCATTTACGGGGCACTTGGCGCTATCTGGCAGAAAGACCTGAAATATATCAATGCGTACTCCTCTGTGAGCCATTGCGCACTGGTTCTCTTCGCCATTCTGATGTTCAACGAAACAGCGATGAACGGGGCAATCATGCAGATGATCTCTCACGGTATCATGACAGCCCTCTTCTTTGCCCTGATCGGGATGATTTATGGACGTACCCATACAAGGTATGTCAATGAAATGAGTGGACTGATGAAGGTGATGCCTTTCCTGGCAGTAGCTTATGTGATTGGTGGTTTGGCTTCTCTCGGACTTCCTGGCTTCAGCGGGTTTGTTGCCGAGATGACCATCTTCGTGGGCGCATTCATGCACCCCGATACATTCCACCGGGTGGCAACAATTATCGCCGCCTCGTCTATCGTAGCTACAGCTGTATATATTCTTCGTGTTGTAGGCATGATGCTTTATGGCAAGATTACGAATCCTGAATACGAGCAAATTACGGATGCCAAATGGTATGAGAGACTGAGTACGGCAACCCTGATTTTCGGTATTACTGCCATCGGTATTGCACCGTTGTGGCTATCAAATATGATTACAGCCGGATTGGGGCCGGTAATACAGAAGTTGCTCCTTTCCGTGAATTAACAGATTGAGAAAAAAGAATTGACGATTCTATAAAATTCAGACGACATGCTGATGCTGATTATGAGACATGAATTGCTGCTGGTACTGATCACGGTGATTCTATTGGTGGTTGAGATATTCCTCCCGGCCGACCGGAAGCAGAAGATCATTTTGCCCGCCATCATCCTATTTGGTGCAGTGATGATCCTGGGATTTATCCCGGGTCCTACCGGAAGCCTTTTTGGAGGAATGTATATCACAACACCACTGACGGTAATGATGAAGAATATCCTTACGATAGGGGTTTTCATCGTTTTCCTGCAGTCTGTGGATTGGCTGAAAAAGGCAGAAAATCGCGAAAAAATCAGTGAGTATTACATCCTGCTGATATCTACACTGATTGGGATGGAGTATATGCTCTCCTCTGGCGATTTCCTGATGTTCTACATCGGACTGGAACTCGCCACGATTCCATTGGCCGCATTGGCTGCGTTTGATCGGTTCAAGGAAAAATCTGCGGAAGCCGGGGTGAAACTGATCTTCACCTCAGCCCTCTCCTCTGGCATTCTGCTGTATGGTCTTTCGATGATCTATGGCACAGTTGGCACGTTGTATTTTGATGAAGTGGTAAACGGGATTAACGGAGCTCCCCTCCAGATTCTGGCATTCATTTTCTTCTTTGCCGGAATGGCTTTTAAAATCTCTATTGTGCCCTTCCATCTTTGGACGGCTGACGTTTATGAAGGGTCACCGATCAACGTCACTTCCTATCTTTCAGTGATTTCAAAAGGTGCAGCAGTGATGGTCTTCACCATTTTATTGTACACTGTTTTCTCCAAAATAGCTATCATGTGGAGGGATGTAATCTATATTACGGCCATCCTTACCATGACCATAGGTAACCTTTTTGCCATGCGCCAGCAAAACCTCAAGCGGTTCCTGGCCTTCTCCTCCATCGCTCAGGCTGGTTTTATCTTTCTGGGTGTTGTTGGGCAAAGTCAGCTCGGGATGACAACGGTGATCTATTTCGTGCTGGTGTATATCTTCTCAAACCTGGGGGCCTTCGGCGTTATCGCAGTAATCTCCAACCGCACAGGTAAGGAGAGGATTGATGATTATGACGGACTCTACAGGACGAATCCCAAGCTAAGCCTTACCATGATGCTGGCACTCTTTTCACTGGCTGGGATTCCACCGCTTGCCGGCTTCTTTGGAAAGTTTTTCCTGTTTGCTGCGGCAGCGCAACAAGGACTCTATATCCTGGTTCTGATAGCTGTGTTGAACACGATCATATCACTCTACTATTATCTGCTTGTGGTTAAAGCGATGTTCCTGAACCGGAGCGACCAGCCGATCGCTTATTTTAAGAGCGATGGTTATTCGCGCCTTGGCCTGGTAATTTGTGTGGCCGGCCTGGTCATCATTGGCATTTACAGTCCTGTTTATGAATTCATCAATCAATTCACTTTCGGCATTTACTAGGAGCCGCAAAATACCATCTAACAATGGCACTAAAAGGAAAACACAGCATAGCAGAGATCAACGGAGTAAGGTGTACCATCATTGAGAATGGTATTGGAAAGGAACGCCGGGACTTCCTCACAGATCTTCTCTCCTATAACGGGTTGGAGGTGAAAAGCGAACAGGAGAAGGACAAAGAGGGCAATCCCCTCGAAGCGTTTGTGATAGGTGTAACAGATATCCTTTTTAATCCAACGATCGTCGTTTATCAGCAAAAACTGTTTAGAAAAGACGGTGAAGTGGTAACTGCTGCTTTCTGGGAACAAAAAAAAGCTGACACAGAGATACCTTACTACCAGGTTTCGCGTTAAATCTACATGGAAAAATTTAACCTTTATTTTACCATCATTATTGCGTTGGGATTCTTTTTCCTGGCCACGTATCTTCTTGTAAGTCCTTCATTTTCTTATATTAACATAGAACTTCGGGTAATTTTTTCTGTATTTCTTTACCTCTATGGTACGTTTCGGATCCTCCGCATGTTAACGAAGAGAAAAAGAGGCGATAACGATAGCAATGAATAAATAGAATATTCGTACATTTGCCTTCCTTTGTTATCAATACCAGTGTGTTAAACAACACAGGCTCTATGAAAAATTACACCACAAAACTGACATCTCTCCTTTTTACTGCAGCGATTTCTGCTCTTTTTCTGACAGGTTGTGGAGGAGATCCGATGACCCAAAGAGACACTCCTACCCGCGGAGCCATGAAAGTAGCCATTGATGAATCCTACAGGCTTCTCATGGATACTGAGATTTATACCTTTAAGTCGATCTACAAGTATTCGAAGATTGATACGATTTATGGTGCTGAGGCAGAGGTGTTTGAAAACTTCATGAAGGACAGTGTCCCCTTGATTTTTGTGAACCGGAAGCTGACTGAGCGGGAGAATGAGATCCTCACCTCACAGCAAATCGTTCCCAAAACCACCCTGCTTGCTTACGATGCCGTTGCACTTATCGTGAACAGCGATAACCCCGATGATAAGATTCCGTATGATCGGATCGGGGATATTTTCTCAGGAAAGATCACACGATGGAGTGAGATCAATCCTGCATCAAAACTTGGCGACATCCGTGTGGTTTTCGATCATTACAAATCAGGCAATCCCAGATATTTCAAGGAGAAATTTAACCTCGACTCCCTTCCGGCTTGTTGTTACGCTGTGCAATCAAATGAAGAGGTGATCAATTATGTTGAGCGGAACCCAAGTGCATTGGGAGTGATCAGTGTGAATTGGATCAGCGATAAGCGGGATTCTGTATCAAACGACTTTCTCAACAGGATTAACGTTGTTGGGATTAGTGCTTCGGGAGACAATGATCTCTCTGCCAACTTTTACCGACCCTATCAGGCATATATTGCCGAGGGACTTTATCCATTCATCCGTGGGGTCTATTGCATAAACAGGCAAACATACAGTGGCCTGGCTTACGGACTCTCTGCGTTTGTGGCCAGTGATAAGGGGCAGCTCATTATTCTGCACTCAGGACTTGTACCGGCTACACAGCCCATCAGAATTGTTGAAATCAAAAAATAAACGATTTAGGAGATCTATATATGAAACGTGTTGCTATAGGTTATGCTTTTCTGGCGCTTTTTCTTGTTTCTGCTCAGTTTGTACAAACGGCCCAATCCCAGAATATTGATGATGCTGTCAAACTTACCCGGAGTGAGCAGTTTAATGCTGCTGATAAACTATTCAGCGTACTCGTTACTGCCAATCCTTCTGATGGTGATAACTATTTTTATTACGGGGATAATTATCTGAAGCGTTACTTTGCCGATACCCTGAATACCTCCTTAGAGGAGATGACATTTCAGGCCAAGGCTCTTTTTACCAAAGGGGTTCAGCAGGAGCCTGCTAATCCGATCAACTATGCCGGACTCGCCGAAGTGGCTTTGTTGAAGAACAATCGAACTGAAGCCCAGCAATACCTCGACAAAGCATATTCTCTTCTTCCTACGAGGAAGAATAAGATTGAAATGACGCCCGAAAGGCATGCACATTCGCTGGTGAAGATGGCAGATGCGTTTGTCATGGCCAAAGTGAAAGATACAACTCAGATTTTTACTTACCTCCGTGAGGCAGAAAAAGTAAATTCTAAAAACATAGATATCTATCTTGTCAGGGGGGATGCCTATATTTACCTGTTAAACGACGGATCAAATGCCATCGCCAACTACAATATCGTTCAAAGCCTGAACCCCAATTCATCGATGGCCAATCTGCGGATCGGACAACTTTGGATGCGGGCCAAGCAGTACCAGATGGCGCTTAACTATTATGAGCAGGGAGTACAAATTGATTCAACGTTTGCCCCCGCGTACCGGGAGCTTGGCTTTTTGCTTTACAAGGCAGGAAGGTATGCTGACGCTAAAAAGATGTTCAGGAAGTTTCTGGAGCTTTCAGCAGGCAACATACCTGCCCGGCTTCAGTTCATCAATACCCTGATGGAACTTCAGGACTACCCGGAAGCCCTGACAGAGATCACAGAAGTCATGTCACTGGACTCCACTATCATTGACCTCTATCGTGCACGTGCTTACGCCTTGTATGAAAATGAGGAGTTTGAAAAGGGATTGCTGGCCATTAAAAAGTTTTTTAAACGCTCACCCAAAGATAAAATTCGTCCGGCTGACTTCACTTATTATGGACGATTGCTTTCAAAGAACGATTTGGACTCATTGGCTGCCATTGTATTATACGAAGCCTGGGAGTTGGATACGGCAAAAATTGAACTTCTTTCAGAAGTCGCAATGAGTTATATCAAGTACAAGGATTACGAGGATGCCATCCGCATATACAACCTGAAAGATTCCGTCAATGAAGCCAATGTATTGGATGTTTACAACTGGGCAAAAGCCTATTACAACATCCAGGATTATGAAAATGCGGCTGTTATGTTTGAGCGTTTCTGCGAGGCTCAGCCTAATTATGTTCCCGGATTTACCTGGTGGGCCAGAACATTTTTCAACCTTGACCCGGACAGCGATGAAGGACTTGCTAAGCCCGTTTACGAACAGATCCTCGTGATTACAATGGAAGATACAGTCAAATATGAAAAGCAACGCCTTGAGTCATACTATTACCTGGCCTACTATTTTTACCACCAGTATGTTCTTAACAAGAAAGATCTTGATCTGGCCAGGGAATCCCTGAAATTTAACAATCATGTACTTGCAATTGATCCAGAAAACGAAAAAGCGAAGCAGATGGTCGAGGCTCTTAAGCGAGTGGTCAAATAATCTGGTTGCATTGTAAAATTTTTTATAAATTTGCCGTTCCTTTAAATAGAAGAAATCAAGCAATCAATAATTTATCAACTTAAATGTTTCTAAAATGAGCAAGAAGAAGAAACAAGGCGGAGCAGGATTAGGTGACGCTTTACAGTCTATTTTTACAACAGGTGCAATTATCTTTGCAATTGTTATGTCAGTTTTGATTTACCTGTTTATCATGGGTAACCCCATCAACTTTGAAGGCGGAAATCCTGAAGGCCATCCGTTGCCAGGAAACTATCTGGGTATGGTTTACAAAGGTGGATGGGTTGTCCCGGTGCTGATTACCATCAACCTTGTATTATTGATTTTCTCAGTCGAACGCTGGATTACCCTAGGTCGCGCCAAAGGGAAAGGTCGGATCAATGTTTTTGTTAAAAGCTTACAGACCTACCTGAATGATAATCAAATTGATGAAGCCATTGAAGCCTGCGACAAGCAAAGAGGTTCATTAGCCAATGTTATGAGAGCAGGGTTGCTTCGCTACAAATCGTTGAAGGAAGACAAGACCCTGGAGAAGGACCAGAAACTTGTTGCCCTGCAAAAGGAGTTTGAAGAGGCTACTGCCTTGGAGTTACCGATCCTTTCGCGCAACCTCGTCATTCTTTCAACCATTGCCACCATCTCCGTATTGGCCGGTCTTTTTGGCACAGTACTTGGGATGATCCGGGCTTTCGCCGCTCTGGCTACTGCTGGTGCACCCGATGCCCTTGCACTTGCTACGGGTATTTCTGAGGCCTTGATCAATACCGCTTTTGGTATTTTAGGTTCATTGCTGGCTGTAATCTTCTATAACTATTTCTCAACGAAGATTGACAACTTCACTTACAAAATTGATGAAGCCGGATTCAGCCTGGTTCAGACCTTCGCTGCCACAACCAAGTAATTTCCATTGGTTGACAACAGACGTGTTTGTACGTTTTGATCTGTTATTCATCAATTAAAACTGAAGTAAATGCCTAAGATAAAACCCCCAGTCAGTACGCCACGCATAGACATGACGCCTATGGTGGACCTGTTTTCGCTGCTGCTGATCTTCTTCGTGTTAACAGCCTCATTTCGGCCACAGGAAGCTGCCATGATCGATAGCCCCGCCTCTATTTCCGAGAAGCAGGCTCCCGACTTTAACCTCATGACCATCTTTATCGATAAGGAGGGAAAGGTGTTTTTTAATGTGGATAACGGAGCCGACTCCACGACCAAATTTCGCCAGCAGATATTACAAAAGATGGCAGAAAGGTATGAGATGACATTCACTCCGGAAGAGTATGATCTGTTCGGTCGTCTTTCAGGATTCGGATTGCCATTGAAGGACATGAAAAAGTGGATACATGCGGAGAATTCGGAAAAACGTGAGGAGTTTCAGGTGGGGATGCCATTTGACTCGGCAGACAACCAACTCGGATACTGGATCCTCTATTCCCGAATCGTGAATCCCCGGGCTGAAGTGGCCATAAAAGGAGATGGCGATGCCAGCTACATGGTGGTGAAGGAGATCATGGATATGCTGCAGGATAATAAAGTTAATAAGTTTAATCTTATTACCAATTTTGTTACAGAGGAGGTCGGATTAGCAGACCTTCCTCCGGAAAAATAATTGGATAATGGGATTTCATAGATAAAAGCAACTAATATGTCTCAGATACAAACCCAGGATCCCGGCGGGAAGAAGGGAAGCAAGAAGAAGAGAGCAAAAAAGCACTCAAGCGAGATTGACATGACTCCCATGGTCGACCTCATGTGCTTGCTGATCACCTTCTTTATGCTTACCACTGCCTTTGCCAAACCGAAGGTTATGGTGATTACCATGCCCGAAAAGGACAAAAATCAGGAGGTAAAAGACCAGCCAAAGATCTCTGCAGAAAGAACCCTGAATATTTTACTCTCCGGTGACGACGAAGTTTTTTATTACAAGGGACAAGCCGCCCCCAAGAAGCCCATGCCGGTGGTTGCTAAAAGTGATTTCAGTAAAGATGGTGTCCGGAAATTGTTGTTGAACTGGAACCGTGATCTTTTTACAAAAATCACAGAATACAGAGAGAAACGGCTGACTGGCGAAATCATTGTGGCTGATACCACCTTTGAAAATACGATCAAACAAATGAAGATGGATGACAAGAAGGGTCCGATCGTTTTGATCAAAGCTGACACTAACGCAAGATACAAGGATATTGTAAATATTATCGATGAGATGGCGATATGCAATATCGCAAGCTATGCAATCGTCGATATTGGTCAGGTGGAGGTGATGATGATCGAGTCGACAAAAGCCGGGACACCACTTACCGAATACCCTGTAATTAAAGTTAAATAGGTTTCGCTTGTAAATACCAGAGGACTATGTCAGAAAAACATCAACATATTGAATCCTTAGAGGAAATGGTCTTTAAGAATCGCAACAAGACCTATGGGGCATATATGCTTCGAAAGAAGTATAAGAAGTATATCATTGTCTCTACGATCATTGCTTTCTTTGTGATGGCTGGCGTAGTGGCATATCCGATCATCACGGCAGTAGTTAATAAAGGAAGGATTCTGAAAGAAGAGATGAGCGTTGGAGTTGAATTGCTGGATTTACCTCAGAATGAACCTCCTCCTCCTCCTCCTCCTCCTCCTCC
>JACZJJ010000145.1 GCA_014860625.1 Bacteroidales bacterium
GATCTTTGTAATATCAAAATACTATATATATAGATTATTAGAATTCTGATAAAAAATAAAAAAAATAAAAAAAATTATTATTGTATTATGCAATTGTTGTATCTTGCAAGCGTTTTTTAACCTTATAAACCAGTAAATCTATGAAAACAAATCAAAAATCTCAGAAAAAGTTCGGGTTATTATCCTGGATATTAGTATTTTACAGCGTCTACCTGCCTGATCTTATCTTTATATGGGCACCTGGAAGGACGTACGGAGCAACGGGTATCTCACCCATCATTACAAATGTAGCGATCAGCATTCTGGATGGTGGTGACAGTATCAATCTGTTTGATATGAAATTTAAGCAGCACCTGGCACCTTTAGTTCCGCTGGAAGCTGATTTCGAAGATTTTACTCCAAAGTTACCAAACGAAATTACCGCACTGGAACCTCAGATCCCTGCTGAAGCAGATTTTGACGATACCTGTGATGTCATCCGGAATATCAATACAAGTGGAAAATCAATCTGTTGTGTGACCGGAGATAGATTGAATAAAAGTTGTTTGTAATTTTTTTGTTCTTACATTTGTGTACGACAATTTTTGCAACAAACAACTTTTCCAATAATGTGATATAACAAAAATCCTATGCACGAACCAACCATCAGAAAATTCAGAAAGGTCCTTCGCCGTTTTGAATGGGGACTGAATACCCAAACCACCAGTTGCGGTTGCTGCGGGGTTACACTCCCTCAGTGTCACGCACTGATGGCACTGGAAGAGGAGGAAGGGATCAGCCTCAACGAACTTGCCGGGAAGCTCAGGCTTGATACCAGTACGACAAGCAGAATCGTCGAGGGACTTGTCAAACAACAACTTGTAGAACGGATTATCCCTCCTGAAAACCGCCGCGCCGTGAGTTTGACGATGACAGAGCAGGGCCGCCAAGTGAGCAAGAACATACATCAGACCAATGACAGCTATTTCGGTGAGGTACTCGGGGAACTGACAGAAAAAGAGCTGGACGAATTCATGATTACGTTTGAAAAAGTGGCTAAAGGAATGGAGAAAGTCAACGAACTGGACAGAAATGAAAAGCGAATCATATTTTAATACCATTGCATCTGAATGGGATCAGACCACATAAATAGATGATTGATTTTAATACAAAAAAGAACATTATGCCATTCATCAATTTCAATACCCGAAAAAAGATCCGGGTATGGGACGGAATAACCGGACCGGTATACCATTCGGATCAGGCCACATTCGGGTATTTTACCATTGAAACCGGTACGGATCTGCCGGCACACAGTCATCCCCACGAGCAATGGACCCACCTGATCGAGGGAGAACTGGAATTCACCATTGGAGACGAAACCACGGTATTGCTGCAGTTGGACATGTCATCCATTTTGGCAGCTCCTCCTGGCTAGGGAACATCATTGTCAGAGAAGGGTTCAGGAAACAGGGTCTTGGAACCATTGTGACCAAGAGCCTGATCAGCCTCTGTCGTAGCGGGCAACCGATCCTTCTGGTCGCTACCGAGATGGGATTCAGGGTTTATTCAAAACTGGGGTTTACCACCTCCTCGACCTATTGTTTTTTCCGGGGTGGAACAGTGGATGGAAAAGGACTATTGAATGTGAAACCTGCAACCCAGGATGATTCTTCGCTGATATTGAACCTGGATGAGCAGGTTACAGGAGAAACAAGGGGATGGCTCTTATTGAAACATCTTTCCAGTGCGCTGGTTATCAAACATCCTGATAACGGTGATCTGAGAGGATTTTATCTTCCAGACTGCGGGGCAGGAACCATTGCCGCAACAGATACAGAAGCCGGGATTGAGCTATTGAAATATAAACTATATCATCACCCGGAAAAACAGCTGTGCATCCCGGAATGATTTACAGCAGGATTGCCGGTTATTGTGGCTGAAAATTATTCAAATCTGAATTTCATCTGTAATTTTACGTTAGCTAAGACTGGGTAAAGCAGCTCCCATGTCGTTGGCAAATCTGAGGTATTAGCCATGGTTGCTGATGTTTCTAAACCTGAAGATATCAGGATGCTGCAGGAAGAAATCAGGAAAAAGTTCGGGAGGCTGCATATTCTTGTAACTAATGCCGGTGGACCTCATACACAGCTACAAGATCTTTATCTTTTCTTTTTCTTGGGCTTGGGTTCAGGCAGTTCCTGAACGGTTATCCTAATCAGGTTACTGATCCATTCACGGTCTTCAATCTTATCTTCAATAAGAAAACACGGTTTTGCTCCCGGATAAGGAGGTGCTTCGACTACTTCTTCAATAATGGCTCGTCCGGCTGCCGTAGGTTTGACAAATAGTTTGTTATTGCAGATGAGAGCGAAAATTTTCCCATCCGAGAATACTCCATATTCGCCAAACATCTTTTTGGCTTTTATTTCGCCAGCATTTTCAATCTGGTCTACAACGAAATCGACAAACTCCTGGTTTGTTGCCATATGATTTATTTTTTATCTAAAGAGTTGTCATGGTCAATGGATTAAGTACAAAACAAACTTCAATTGGGGTGGGCATAGGGATTATTCCCGCAAGGTCAACGGAATGTTGAAATAAATCTGAGTTCCGGAACCTAAACTACTTTCTGCCCAGATATGACCATGGTGTTTTTTAACAAACTCCCTGCAGATATTTAGTCCCAAACCACTCCCCTTCTCTCCATCTGTTCCCTTCCTAATGGATTCCATCGACTTCTCAAAGATGGTTTCAGTCATTTCTTCAGTCATCCCAATGCCGGTATCTTTAACGAAAAATTTGACTTGATCCTTCCCGAAAGTCCATCCAACAGAAACTTTCCCATGGTTCGGTGTGAATTTTATCGCATTGGTAAGAAGATTATAAAGAATTCGCTCAAACATGAGTTTATCAGCATGTATCATTATTTCTTCATTCGGATCATATTCTTTACGAATTTCGATTTGTTTCCGGGTGGCTTGAATTTCTGCACTGGTAAGTAGGTGGTTAATTAAATTGACGACATTAAATAATTCAGGGCTGTATTGAATCGTTCCCGATTGTTCCCTGGCCCAATCCAACAACGTATTGATCATATCAATAAGTTGTTCAGACGCCTTTGCTATACTCTTGTAATAGATTTCCCTGGTATCTGCATCAGGACTATCAGTCATTAATAGATCAATATATCCCTGGATAATATTTAACGGGGTTTTTACGTCATGACCAATTATGGAGAATAACTTCGATTTTGCAAGATTCGCAACTTCCAATTGTTCGGTCATGGCTGTCTGCCTGGAGACCATGTTCATCAATTCATCGCTGTAACCTTTGATTAACCGGTTTTTATCCTGAAGTACCCTGGCTCGATTTTTTCTCGATCTGGACAATAAATAAAGGAACAGCGAGACTGCAAGCAAAGCGATCGTGGTGATTATGGCAATCAGAGCAATTAAACGGGTTTCTCTGAGATTTGCCTGGTAGATAAGATCAGCATTTTCGATTTCCAGCTGTTTTATCCGATCTGCCTTATCTTTCTCAAATTGCCATTCAGTTGAGATAAATTTTTCCAGGGTGGAAGTGAGTTGGATGCTGTCCTCGAATTCGTGGACCTTCTGATAGTAGATCAAGGAGTTTTTATAATCGGTTTGTTTTTCATATACCTCTGCTAAGGATTCCAGGCTTAACCGATAACCGTCGACAGACTTGATCTTTTTTGATTGATCCAGTACATTAAACAGCAGTTCTATCGATTCGTTAAATCGGTTGGTTTCAGCGTAAAACATGGCCTGAGAAATAGAAATGGAAATCATTTCTTCTGGCGAATTTACCTCTTTGGCATATTCAAACGCTTTGTCGATGTATTTCTGAGCTTCACCGTATTCTTTCAGTTCTATTTTCAGGTCAGCTAAACTAGCCGCAAGAAAGCTGAGCATATCTGATTCATTGGTTTGTAATGCCAGATTATACGATTTCATCAGGTAGAGATAAGCCGTATCGTAATTTGAATCTTCTAAAGCCAGATTGCCTAAAGCCGAGAGTGAATAGATGATGGTGGAGGTATCGTGAACCTGCACGGCCCTGGTAAGGCATAACCGAAATCTTTCAGTGGCCTTATCCAAGGCATTTAAATCATAATAACAATTGGCAAGATTATACAGAAAAAGGATTTGCAACTCGGTATTGTTGTACTGATCGGCAATTCTCAGCCCGTTGAAGTATGCGATTATGGCCTCCTCTATTGGCCCTGTACTGTGGTAGATAAGAGCCATCAAATTGTAGTTGTTCGCCAAATCATAGAATCCGGAGCTCTTTTGGAGAATGGTGTCCGCATTCAATGCATATACTAATGCCGAATCGTAATTCGATTCGGTATAAAAGCACTCCGAAATATCAGATAAGGTTTTTCCGGCAAGAAGAAAATCCCGGTGTTGAAGAAACACGTGATAAGAGGGTTGCAGAAGTTCCCTTGATCGCTGAAATTGATTTACCACGAAATAATGCAATCCCAGCATCCGGTTAACTTTGGCTATACTATATACATCGCCTGATTCTTCAGCAATTCGCTTTGCCTGCTGAAGATAAAAGAAGGTTGAATCCTCTTCTGAGAAGTACATGCACTGTTTGCCCAGGTGTAAAAGAATGTCAATTTCAGCTATTACACACCTGTTCAGTCTTGCGAATGCCAGGACCTTCATTGATCTTCTCCGGCTTTCGTGGAACATCTCTGAATCAAATAAGTATTTGGCCTCGAACACACCCAGATCAGCTTCCAGGCATTTATCATTCAGATGATCAACAATTCCCTTCGCTTCCAGAATAACCTCATGCAGTTCCTTCGTTTGATCCGAATAATAGAAAAGGTCAGCAATCTTAAATAACCACCTTGTTTTTTGGGCATCAGTTGCATTCGGCAGATTGATCAGGGTCCGAAGGCTGTCAATATCTCGTTGTTCATGAGCATGACCTGGAATCAACACATGAGTCAGGAGAAAGAAAACCAGCGAACAAAGTATCAGTCCCTTTTGCATATGCAATAATAATAAAATTATTGGTAAATAAAAGGTTTGGAGATTGACTAATCAAGGAGTTAGGAGAGCGAACGTTCCATAGGATTGGAGGGAGTAAAGGCAGGGGATTACTCTCAGCGGTCGTGATCCCATTGAGGGGGAGTATTCATGGGATTACTCCCTTCGGTCGTGATCCCTGAGGGGGGATCGTCAACATGGAAATGCCGGGTACTACGTACCACCTTTTTTCTTCCCTGAAATCCATGGAAGCAAGCTTCATGGATTCCCGGAAATAAAAAATGCCGTTTCACAACGGCATTTCCATGTTGCGGAGAGAGAGGGATTCGAACCCCCGGACCCTTGCAGGTCAACGGTTTTCAAGACCGCCGCATTCGACCGCTCTGCCATCTCTCCGGGAGCAAAATTAGAAATAATTTCAAGGCCAGACAAGGAAATTATCTATTGGATGAACTGAAGTGGGAAATTGGCTACCTTTAGTCTCTAAATTCCGGAGATATGAAGCGTATCAAACGTATTTTGATGGTCTGCCTGGTGGGTATGACGTGTGTTCTCACCGAATCGTGCATCCGCAACGAAGTTGACAGGATAACCGCGGCTGATGTGAACCACGCCCAAAAACTGATCGGCATGGAATTCAGTCGGGTTGAAACTGACAGCATGCTGACCATGCTGAATGAACAGCTTAAAAACTATGAGAACATGCGGAAGGTAAAACTGCCGAACAATGTCCCGCCGGCTTTTGAATTCAACCCGATCCCTGTCGGCAAACGGTTCGAAACCGAACAAAAACCACCTGTATTTTCGGATTACAGCGGAACACTGCTTCCGGCAGATATGCATGATCTTGCCTTTTATTCGATCGGACAACTTTACTGGCTGATCCACTCGAAACAGATCTCTTCGGAACAGCTGACACAGTTTTTCCTGGATCGGCTGAAACAGTACAGCCCGATGCTGAATTGTGTGGTAACCTTCACCGACTCTCTTGCCTTTGCACAGGCAAAGCAGGCTGACCGGGAACTGGCATCGGGGAAAGACCGCGGACTTCTGCATGGGATCCCTTTCGGCATCAAAGATATGTTCTATACAAAGAACTACCGGACCACCTTTGGTTCTCCTCCCTTTGAAAACCAGCTGGTTGATGAAGATGCTACCGTTGTGGAGAGGCTTCGTGATGCCGGGGCTGTGATGATAGCTAAACTATCACTGGGTGAACTGGCCATGGACGATGTATGGTTCGGAGGGAAGACCCGCAATCCCTGGGACACGACCAAAGGATCGAGCGGAAGCTCAGCCGGGCCTGCCAGTGCCGTTTCGGCCGGTCTCGTTCCCTTTGCCATTGGCTCGGAAACATGGGGTTCTATCGTCTCCCCTTCCACCGTGTGCGGGGTCACAGGACTTCGACCTACCTACGGCAGGATAAGCCGCAATGGAGCGATGGCTTTGAGCTGGACAATGGACAAGATCGGTCCGCTGTGCCGGAATGCAGAAGATTGTGCCATTGTTCTGGATGCCATTTATGGTCCCGACGGGAAAGACCAGACCGTGTTTGATATCCCGTTCAACTACTCTCCTGAAATTGATTTCAGTGAGCTGAAGATCGGTGTGATAACCAGCGACTTCAACCAGGATTCTACAAACAAAGCCTTCAATGAGGCTGCCCTGATCAAACTGAAAGAGATGGGTGCCACCTTGATTCCGGTCCAACTGCCGGGTTTCCCGTACATGGACATGTCTATCCTGCTGATGTGCGAAGCTGCTTCGGCATTTGATGACCTGACTCTTTCCAATCGTGACGACCTGATGGTGCAGCAGGCACAGGACCGCTGGCCGAACCTCTTCCGCGCTGCTCACTTCATCCCGGCAACGGAATACATCCGGGCCAATCGCCTGCGCTATCTCATGGTACAGCAAATGGATGCACTGATCAGCCAGTACGATGTCATTGTGGCTCCCTCCCATGCCGGGGACAACCTGCTGGCCACCAACCTGAGCGGCCATCCGTCGGTGGTGCTGCCAAACGGGTTTCTTGATGAAAAAACACCGGTAAGCATTGTGTTCACAGGGCAACTTTTCGGGGAAGGAAAATTGATCGCAGTTGCAAAGAAATACCAGGATGCCACCGGGTTTCAGAAAAAGCATCCGCCAATGTTTTGAAATGAATTGACTTAAGTCGGTAAATGATATATATTTACCCTATAATTCTCATTCCCATGCGTATAATTATACTAACCATGCTTCTTCTGGTGATGGCCAAAGGGACTTTTGCCCAGAAGGAAGGCCAGCAGCTGGTGGATTCCCTCACGGCTGAGCTCCCGAAGATGATTGAGGATACTAATAAAGTCAGACTCCTTGCAGCAATCTCGTATGAGGTGAGCAACATCAATGCAGAGGAGGGACTGATACTTGGTCAGGAAGCCCTGGACCTGGCAGAAAAGATAAATGATCCATTTGGGATGGGCATCTCCCATTTGGCGCTAAATAGATGCAATTATCATCTGTCGAAAATTCCCGAAACAGTTGATCATGCTCTTAAGGCAAAAATGATTTTCGAATCCATCAAAGATCCCAACAGACTTTGCGAAGCATACATCTCACTAACCGTTGCTTTCTTTGATATTGATATAAAAATGGCCCGGTCATACCTGGAAAAGGCATCAGAATTAACCTTAGTCACTAACGACCAGATCCAGAAAGAAAAAACCATGAGCAGAGTGGGGAATCTTTTCCGATGGTTCGGGGAATCTGACTCAGCACGGAAATACCTGATGGCCGCTATCAGAATCGGTGAGGAGAATCATTTGAATGGAGAGGTTAACCTGGCAAAAAACCGTCTGGCCTGGCTTTATGAGTCTGAGCAGAAATTGGACTCTGCTTACTTCTTGATGCAACAAACGACTTCCTACTTTAACGAGATTGGACAACTGAAGTATTACGTCGAAGACCTGAACCTGCTTGCCGGAATCAGACTGACCCAGGCCAGGGAGAATCCGACTCTCCGGAATCAATATCTTCAGGAGGCAGAATCCTTTGCCCTTAGAGGGTATGAATCGGCAACAAGGATCGGCTATATAAATGAAATGTACCTGGCAACGCAGGCCCTTGCAGATATCTACAGGGAGGAGGAACGGTATGACCTTGCCTATCGGTTCCTTGATTCCGCATCTACCTATCATAAGATCATTTTTGGATCCAAGGAGGTAAACAAAGCCTCAATCCTTACCTGGAAATATGAGCAGCAACTCAAGGAGCAGGAAGTTGAATTGCTGAAACTGCGTAACAGGCAGCAGCTAACCCTGACTATCGTGGCCTTCTCAGGCCTTGCCATCCTCGTTCTTGTAGTGGTTTTCATCATCCTGAACAGGCGCAAACTGAAGAAGGCCTATGATATGGTAAACCAACAAAAGGAAGAAATTTCCCAGGTCCTGAAAGAACTTGAGACCACCAACCTGAAACTTGAAACCTCAAACCTGAAACTCGAAGATGCGAACCAGGAACTGGAAGCCTTCTCCTACTCCGTTTCACACGACCTGCGCGCGCCGGTACGCCGGATCGAGGGGTTGTGCGAGATGCTGGGCGAAGATTACGAGAAGCTGCTTGATGATGCCGGGAAGGACCTGCTGGGCCGCATTACAGGTTCGACCGTTTTGATGAACACCCTAATCGAGGATATACTCAAACTCTCCCGGATCACCCGGCAGTCGGTCAGCAAAGCGCCATGCGACATCAGCGAAATGGCCAAAAAGATCTGCGAGGACATAAAGCAGAATTATCCGGGGAAAGAGGTGACCTGCAAGATCCAGGAGGGGATTATCGTAGAAGCTGATGAACACCTGATGCAAATTGCCATGCAGAACCTCATCGACAATGCGTTTAAGTACAGCAGTAAAGGGGAGAGGCCGGAGGTTACTGTCAACTGTGAAATGCGAAATGTGAATGGTGAAATGCAAAATGGTAAAATGCAAGATGGTAAACCGGAGAGAAGCGGAGCTCGGCGGAGCCAAATGGTAATATCAGTCAGCGACAACGGGGTGGGGTTTGAGATGTCACAAGCAGGTAAGCTGTTTACGCCGTTTCAGCGGCTGCACAGTGATGAGGAGTTCAAGGGGACCGGGATCGGGCTGGCAACGGTGAAGCGGATCATTGTAAAGCACGGGGGAAGTATCAGTGTGGAGAGCGAGCCGGGGAAAGGGACGACCTTCAGTTTTACCCTGTCATAAACCCTGATGTAAAACATTTGAGAAACATGCGTAATGGGTTCATCTTCCTGAAAGACATGAGGAGGTGCATAAGATCCACTGATCTTTTTGGAAGTGGCACTTGTTAACGGGATGCCTGGAAGTATCAAGAAACTGTTGGATGTGTATGCTTCCAAAGATGCAAGATCCTGGTTGAAGTAGATTGTTTACCGAATCCTGCTTATAAGGTTCCCCAATAAGCCTTATCTTTGTTAGCATGAGTATCTGAATATAAATTGGTTCAGATTTCTGTTAAATTTCAGGAATTGAAAGAACGCTTCATTTTATTAATCGCCTGTTTGTTATCCGGGTTGTTGGGATTTTCCCAAACCATCACCAATGTAGGAACGGATTTTTGGATCGCTTTTCCACCAAACTGGAATAACACCGTCCAGCACTTTCTTTTCATCTCCTCCAATTTCTCTACCAGCGGCACCGTCACATCAGCTTTTCCCGGTGTGGATCAGAACTTTACGGTTATCCCGGGGGTCGTTACGCAGTTATCCATTCCCGGTGGCGTGGCCCTGGAACCGGGGATTGAAGACAAAGGCATACACGTAACCTCCCTTGAACCTATCTCATTATATGGCCTGAGCCGCATCTCTGCCTCCACCGATGCCTATCTGGCATTACCAATCAATGCCCTGGGAACGGATTACAGGATCATGTGTTACCCGGTAACTGTACTCCCCAACAATGCTTCCTGCTTCAGTGTAGTGGCGGTCCAGGACGGGACGGCCCTTACAATCTACAATCACCTGACAGCAGCGACCTCCAACATCAACCTCAACCAGGGCCAGACATACCATGTGGAAGCAATTGAGATTGGCGAAGACCTCACCGGATCAAGGGTTCAATCCAATGTTCCGGTGGCAGTGTTCGGGTCTAATGACATTACAAACGTGACCAGCGCCTGTTCGGCGGCCGATCATCTGGTGGAGCAGCTCTTCCCCTACTACTCCTGGGGCAAGAATTACGTGACCGTTCCGCTGGCCGGAAGGGATGAAAGCGGGGATATCTTCAGGATCCTTGCGGCGGAGGATGGAACCGACATTGAGATTAACGGGTCCACAGTCATTACGATCAATGAAGGGGATGTTTATGAAACAAGCCTTTCTGGTTTCAATTCGATCATCACCTCTAAAGCAGCCCTGCTGGCGCAGTTTGCCAAAGGGATCTCTTGCAGCGGAAGCATCACCGGAGACCCCTTCATGATGCAGATCCCTCCAAGGGAACAATTTCTGACCAATTACACAGTCGGTACGGTCTCAGGATTTAACGAACACTGGGTGAACGTCGTGGCACCTGATTATGCACTGGGGACGATCCTCCAGGACGGAGTTGCTATCCCGGCAGGGGCCTTTACGCAGATCAGTACGACCAGTTTTTACGGAGCACAGCGGTCCGTGACTGAAGGATCGCACACCTTCACCAGCACCTTCCCTTTCGGGGTCTTCTCCTATGGGTGGGCAAGTGTCGATTCTTACGGTTATGCAGGGGGAGGTTCATTGTCGCCTGTTGGTACGGTCGACTCGGTTTCCATCTCACCCGATACACTGTATGGCGAACTGAACGTGACAAGTATATGCCTTACCGCTCATGTACTCAATAACCTTGGCAATCCGGTTGAAGGAGTCCTGGTGAATTTCAACATCAGCGGTGTCAGCACCATCAACGGAAGCGCCTATACCAATGCCTCCGGTGATGCACAGTATTGTTATACCCAAACCGGTACGACTCCCGGCATGGACGAAGTGTTTGCAGAAATCTTCGGATTCCTCTCAGATACGGCCGTTGTCTTCTGGAGTTACCTTCCTCCCTGTGTTGATCCAACCGATGGCGGGAGCATCGGCGACCCCCAGAGCGGGTGCGGAACCCATACACCTTCTCCCCTCACCAACCTGTTGTTGCCTTCAGGTCAAACAGGCACCCTGGAATACAAATGGCAGGTATCTGTTGTGAGCGGGAGTGCCGGGTTTACCGACATTCCTTCGAGCAATGCCGCAACATACGCTCCGGGAGCAATCACACAAACCTCCTGGTACCGGCGTCTTGCCAGGGTTGATTGCATGCCCGACTGGAACGGTGCTGTCGAATCAAATGTGATCGAACTGATCGTGATCCCACCACTTCCAGTTTCAATATCAATTTCAGCTTCTGCCAACGACACCTGTGACGGTGCCCAGGTAACCTTTAGCGGAGCCGCCATGAATGGCGGCTCTACGCCGGCGTATCAATGGAAGGTGAACGGAATCAGTGTCGGAACCAACGATCCAGTTTACATGTACAATCCAACATCCGGCGATCAGGTATCCTGTATTCTTACCTCTTCCGAATCTTGTTCAACCGGCAATCCGGCATCCAGCAATTCAGTCATCATGACGGTCCTGGAGACCCCTGAAGTGACCTTCACTCCCTGCTTCGATACCATCACAACAGAAAACGCCAGCCCATTACAACTCAAGGGTGGCATTCCTTTGGGAGGAACCTATAGTGGAAGTGGGACAGGTTGGACAAGTGAGACAGGTTGGACATTTTATCCGGCAATCGCAGGACCAGGCATACATCAAATTACCTATTCGTATACGAATACCGCTTTGTGTTCAGATGCGCGATACGTGACCATCGATACGCGATCGGCTTCGCCGTTTTCCTGCGGGGATGATCTTGTCGACATCCGTGACAATCAGACATACTCAACTGTACAAATAGGAACACAATGCTGGATGGCCGCTAACCTGGACTATGGAAATGAAATTCCGTTGACATCCTCCCAACGGGACAACTGTATTCCGGAAAAATACAAGCCTGCAGTTGGCAGTTGGCAGTTGGCAGTGTATCAGTGGGACGAGTTGATGGGTTATTCTGATACCGAGGAGGTTCAGGGTCTTTGTCCCCCCGGCTGGCATGTGCCTTCCGAAACCGAGTGGGATCAGCTGTTTACAGTTTTCCTGGGAAATGGGTTTGCGGGAAGCCCCCTCCTATCTACCGGCTATTCGGGATTCAACGCATTGCTCTCCGGCGCAGGAATTTTTAATACAACATGGATCTTTCCTGACTTCGCCGCATACTTCTGGTCATCCACCACCCATGGGCCATGGAAAGCCTGGGCACATGGAATGAATACGTACAACTATTCGGTATCGTATTACCCAAGCTACAGGGATAATGCATTCAGTGTCAGGTGTATCAGAGATTAATCATGTTATCCTGAATCCCTTTGAGAAGGACAAACTGGTCGAGCATGCTGTAAGCACTCTCCTTCGGGTAGAAGCCAAAGTCCTGGGGCAGGTATCCGAGAAGCTTCTTCAGTTCGAGTTTCCGGGTAAGAACATCCACCTCTCCGAAATGCACCGACCCGGAGTCAGGCTCCTGGAGTGTGGCGATGGTGCGCATCAGTGTGGTCTTTCCAGCACCGTTGGGGCCATGCAAACCGAACATCCCTGCCGGGATATCCAGTGTTACGTCGTCCAGCGCATGTACGCCATTTGAATAGGTTTTCGATAAATT
Source organism: Bacteroidales bacterium (assembly GCA_014860625.1). Lineage (GTDB taxonomy): Bacteria > Bacteroidota > Bacteroidia > Bacteroidales > FEN-979 > QYOJ01. Next base: position 12,761 of record JACZJJ010000145.1, read on the forward strand.
GCGGATGGATAATTCCATAGTTTCCCCCTGATTTGTGAATGATTAAATGACGTACATTCGACAAGAAGGATGGAAAAAGGTTACAAGGAAGGATGAAAAACATGAGGTACGATCTGTTGCCGGGTTAGGTATGTTCCCAGGTTCACCTCTTCATGTGTTGCGAATAAAATGAATGATTTGTTGTGTTTATAATTTGATTTCAATGGTCATATGGTCATTGAATTTCTTATACAAAGAGGTTCCGGTTGGTGTTTGTGCAAGACCTCCCAAGCCGGTGCAGCACAATGTTTTAGGCAGGGCCTCTCCCACTGATTTCATCGCATCGATTACTTCATCATAAGGGATTACTGCATTATAGCCAGCCAGGGCCATAATCGACGAATTGAGAGCATTTGTTGCAGCCAGAATATTTTTCCCCAAACAAGGTACTTCAACCCGCACTGCAACCGGGTCGCAAATCAAACCCAGTGCGTTTTGCAAAGCCATAGATGCCGCATCTATTGCCTGTTTTGCAGAGCCTCCGTTGAATTCAACCAGACCGGCAGCTGCCATGGCCGCGGCTGAGCCTGTTTCCACCTGACAACCGCCTTCTTCGGCTGAAAACGTGTATTTGCCTGCAATAAAAACACCTGTAATTCCAGCTGCAAGAAAAGCCCTGCCCATTTTACTTAAATCAAATTCCTCCTCCTGAAGCGAAGCAAACAAAGCCCCTCCCAAAACACCACAACTCCCACTTGTAGGTGATGCCACAATCAGCCCCATCGAACTTTTTACTTCCATTATGGCACTGGTGTATGCAATGATGGTGCTATTGATTGTTTTTTGAATGAACCCTTTTTTTTCTGCTGTTTCGATTAAGGTTGACTGAGTTCCCAGTATCCGGTCTTTATAGTGGGTGCCTGTTAATCCCTCTTCAATAGAATTTTTTATAATAAGAACGATTTCTTCCATTTTATTCAGGATGGAATCGGAATTCAGACCGGTACGGGCACTTTCGTACATGATGGCCAGCTCCGATAAAGAAAGGCCTTTGTTTGATGCCAAGTCCAGCATTTCATCCACAGTTGTAAAAGGAAGGTTTATTTCACAAACCGAAGGAACCGGCATCACCGGAATTAATTCAAATTTCTGCTTTGTTATTTCGCTCAGACCACGAATGTTTTCAATTTCTTTGCTCAAACTCCTGCCGGATTTAATATTTACCAGCAGGTTTCCATGTATATCCTGTGATTTGTACAACCTGAAATCCAATAAATTTGCATTAAGAGTGCGCTCAATTTCACAGAGATCTTTTTCATTTACATGCTGTAAAAAGAGAAGGGTTTCAAAGAAATCGCCTTTAATGGAAACGTCAAACTTGTCCCATTCCACGACTTCAAACATACCCCCACCTGTTGAAATGGCCAGAATATTCAGCTCTTCCCTGTCTGGGTATTGAACTCTGATCTGGTAGGCATTCGGGTGCTTGTTGTCTATATCAGTTATGATATATTCTATGGTGAAATTGCTGTTCCCCAAATGCTTTTCATAGTTGACAATTTCAGGGTCTGTCATTTCCAAACCCAATAGGCCGCCTGCCAATCCCATTGCCGACCCTTGCCCGAGATACGTAGTGGCCAGTGAAGCGGTTTTGTCAAACTTCACGATCACGCTAGTGAAATTTGGCTTGCCTGCCTGCCTGATTATACTTCCAATACGGTGTGCAGCAGCTGTATGTGAACTGGAGGGGCCCCGCATAACAGGGCCAATCACATCGTTAAAGATACTTGGCGTATGTGTTGATTGCATGAGTTTCTTTCTTTTTATTGACCGCCAGCCGGCAGGTGTTGCAAGAAGTATTTATACATTGAGGTTCTTAAATGAAGCGTCGTTCCTTCTCTCTCCCTGATGGCGTGAGTTCGCATGGGGTATTCTATCATGGTAACGTATTTATTCTCTTTTATCAGTTTATCAACCAGTACCTCCAGGTTTTGATAATGGCAATTATCGTCTCCCGAACCGTAAATCAACAGCAAATTCCCCTCTAATCCGCCGGAATGCGTAATGGGACTGCCTTCCTTGTAGCCATATTCATTGTCTTCAACCTGCCCCATATACCTTTCCTGGTAAAAGGAATCATAAAATTTTTGGTTGCTCACAAAAGCAACGGCAACACCGGTTTTATAAATTTCGGGGAAGCGGAACATGCAGTTCAGGGTCATGGAACCACCGCCACTCCATCCCCAGATACCAATCCTGTCTTTGTCAATAAAATCATATTTCTGCAGGATATATCTCGCTGCTGCTGCCTGGTCGAAGGGGGCAACGATACCTATTTTTTTGTAAATACTTTCTTTCCATTCCCTTCCTCTCGGCACTTTCGTACCTCGGTTGTCAACGCTAATTACAATGTATCCCTGCTGCGAAAGAAAATAATCCCACAAATCATTTCCCGACCATCTGTCCTGCACCGTTGTTCCTGCCGGTTCGCCGTAAACATAGAAAATCACGGGGTACTTTTTATTGAGATCAAAATCGGAGGGCTTAACCATGTACGCGTCGAGTAACAAGCTGTCTCCTATGGGTATTCTGAAAAACTCTTTCAGCTGAATGTTGAGGCTTGCGAATTTCTCTTTCAATGCATGGTTGTCTTCCAGTGTCCTGATTATTTTGTGGTCTTTTACACTGACGATATCAATAACAGGAGGAGTGTTGTGGTTGGAGAACGTGTGGATGGCGTATTTTTTATCAGGGGAAATATTGTAAGAATGATGCCCAGTTTCATTTTCGGGAGAAAGCTTTTCAGGAAGTCCTTTACCATCAATTTTTGTTCTGAACAAATAGCGTTGTGTGGGGTTTTCGGGTGAGGCTGTAAAATAGGCATATCCGGATTTTTCATCAATACCCAGTGACTGGATAACCTCAAATTCGCCTTTGGTAATCTGATGCAATTGTTTCCCGTCGGATGAAACCAAATAGAGATGCAACCATCCGGTTCTGTCGCTTTTCCAGGTAAATTCCTTTCCGTCATTTATCCATGTTAAATCATCAACAGCCTCTGTCCATGATGCGGTTTCTTCAGTGAAAATTACGTTTGTTGCTCCGCTACCAGCATTGGCAATGATTATCCTGTCAATATTTTGCCTGCGGTTTATTTGCTGAATTACGAGTTCATCCGCATTGACTGTCCATTCCATTTGTGGCAGGTAGTTGTCCCGTTTATCTCCCTCTATATTCATCCAGACAATTTGCTTATCGGATAATGTTATTACGCCAATTTTGGCCTCTGGATTGATAGTTCCCACCTTTGGATAAGCAAAAGGAATTGCCTGGGGATAAATCGAATCGAGGTTGTTTATCAGTGTGAAAATGCCTACCCCTTCGGTGTTAATTTGCCAGAAGGCAATTTTTTTACTGTCGTTGCTCCACCTGAAGGCATCGCGCAAGTCAAACTCTTCTTCATAGGCCCAATCTGTCGTTCCGTTAATCAGATTTCCTCCGCCATCATAGGTCAGTTGTTCCATGTTTCCACCTTCAACATCTTCTGCATAGATATTTTTTTCCGAAACATACGCAACTTGTTTGCTGTTGGGAGAGAATTTGGCAAACATCAGAGAAGAAGCAGGTAAATCACAGCCGAGTTGTGTCAGTTTCCCGGTATGGATATTTAACACCCAATAATCGCCACGTGTATGAGTCCTCCATACCCTTTGGGTATTGGTAAAAACCATCAGGCAGTTGCCGTCTTCCGAAAATTGATAGTCGCTTATCCAGAGCGGTTTGTCTTCTTCATGTGGGATTAATCGGGAGGCTGAAACCAGTATTTCACGGTCGGCCGACTCGGTTTGATATAGTACGATGTCTTTACCCTTACCATCAGGAGACTGTTCAAGCGAAGTGTATCCCACACCATTTTTATACCATTTAACCGGTCCAAAACGTTCGGTGGAATAGGTATTGTTCACGTACATGTCTTCGAGTGTCAGCATGCCGACCTGACTTTGACCGGGAATTGTCAGAAGGAGAAAGATCATTAAAGCGAAGATTCGTATTGACATTTTTTGCTGTGTTAGGGTTTTATTTTCAGTTTATTCCTTATTGAAAATGATCATAATTTTAAACGTCTTCCATGAAAAATAAGTCCATAAATTCCATTAATTATTCATAACGAATGGAGCCTCTGATCAATCAAATATAACTAATTATTTTGTGTTGAGTGAAAGGGATTACTCCCTTCGGTCGTGATCCCGAAGGGGGCATCGTCAAACCAATTCCAAAACCAGTCTCCTACGGATCCAGGTTTTTTATTTTCTCAGTACCGGATCCGAAGAAAACTTCGTCCCGGTCCTTCTAAAATAAAAAACCCGATTATCTCGGGTTTTGGAATTGGTTTGCGGAGAGACAGGGATTCGAACCCTGGGACCCGCAAGCGGGTCAACGGTTTTCGAGACCGCCCCAATCGACCACTCTGGCATCTCTCCCATTGTTCGCCATTGTCAAGCAAATTGCCGACGCAAGCGAAAAGGATTGCAAAAATACATCTATTGGTCCATAAATCATACCTATTCGTCCATTATTGTTTTTTTTTTAGTTGTTTCAAAATACCTTTGTCCGGTATTTAAAAATTATGAATTTATGAAAAAGCACCTGATCATTATATTTCTGTTTGTGTTGAGTGGAATAACCTCATTATCAGGAGGTAACTTATGGGCTTATTTGACTTATGCTACATTTGACTCGCCGGAAGGCCCTTATATTGAAACCTATCTTGCCGTTGACGCGCAGAGCGTTGTATATAACAGACTGGGCGACGGAAATTTCCAGGGAACGATAAACATCCTCATGACATTCAAGCAAAACAGCGAGATAAAAGCCTTCAAAAAATATGAATTAAAGAGCCCTGTTGTGGCCGACACCTCCAAACGCGACTTCCATTTCATTGACCAGCAGCGTTTCCTCTTACCCAATGGAACGTATGAGTTTGAAGTTCAACTCTCCGATCAAAATAAAAAAGCAGAAGTAACGCCGTATTCCCAGTCTGTCACCATCAGTTATCCGCAGAACAAGCCAGCTATCTCAGGCATTGAACTGGTGAAAAGTTACAAACGAAGTGAGGTTACTTCTGAGATCAACAAATCGGGATACGACCTGGTTCCCTATGTCTATAGCTTTTACCCGCAAACCGACAGTAAACTGATCTTTTACTGTGAACTGTACAATATGGAGAAACGGGTTGGGGAAGGCGAGAAATACCTTCTAAGTTACTTTGTGGAAACGTTGGAAAACAATCAACGTGTAAAAGACCTGGCGAAAGTGAAGAAAGAGACAGCCAAAGGAGTTACGGCCGTACTGGTTGATCTCAATATCAACAATCTGCCAACCGGCAACTACCATCTGATCGTTGAAGCCAAGGATCAGCAAAATCAGGTCATTGCTTCCCGAAAGCTTTTTTTCCAGCGAAGCAACCCCTATGCACGCCTAACCATCGATGATTTGGCAGACGCCAATCCCATTAACTCCTTTGTAGAAAAGTATACAAACATCGATACACTACGTGAGTATGTGAGTTCCACCTTTCCCATCTCATCGGGACTGGAGAAAAACTTCATGAAAGGAAATCTGAAAACTGCCAGCCTGGCTGTCCTCCAGCAATATTTCCTCGGATTCTGGCAGCGCATGGACCCAAACAATCCGGAACAGGCCTGGCTTGCGTATAAATACCTTGTTGAGGTAACGGAACATAACTTCGGGACGCCGGTAAAGAAAGGATACCAGACTGACCGTGGAAGGGTTTTTCTCCAGTACGGAGCACCCAATGTACGTGCCGAACGGTACAACGAGCCCAGCAACTATCCTTACGAGATCTGGCAATATTACTCCCTTCCCAACCAGAGCAACAGAAAGTTTGTATTCTACTCACCCGATATGGTTACCAGCGACTTCTTCCTGCTGCACTCTGATGCCATTGGCGAGATCCATAATTCCCGGTGGCAGGTAGATCTTCGCAGCCGGATGTATCAAACCATCGACATCACCGATACGCAGGTGATCAACTCGTGGGGTGACATGCAGGATGATTACTGGACGTTACCCAATTAGGAATTACGAATGACGAATTAAGAATTACGACGTAAGAAATCCGTACCTTTGCGTTCAATATTCATCATGAATCACGAAGTGCGGTTTTCTCGTCTCAGATACAATTCGTCATTCGTCATTCGTCATTCGTAATTTACTGATGCCACAGGTTGCTGTCGTTATTCTCAATTGGAACGGGAAACCTTATCTGGAGAAATTTCTTCCGCCTCTGATTGAATATACCGGAAACGATGCAGAGATCATTGTAGCCGACAATGCCTCCACGGATGATTCAATCGGATTTCTCCGCACACAGTTCCCACAAATCAGGATTATTGAGAATGCGGGCAACGAAGGATTTGCCAGAGGCTACAACCTGGCTTTGAAACAGGTTGATGCTGATTATTATATCTTACTCAACTCCGATATTGAAGTTACCCGGGGATGGATAGAGCCGGTTATCAACCTGATGGAAAGTGACCCCCTGATCGGAGCCTGTCAGCCGAAGATCAGATCGTATTACCATCGTGAACACTTTGAATATGCCGGAGCTGCAGGCGGGTATATTGACGAATACGGATACCCTTTCTGCCGTGGCCGCTTATTTCTCACCATCGAGGAAGACAAAGGTCAGTACGACGACCAGGTTGAGATCTCGTGGGCTACCGGAGCCTGTCTCTTTGTAAGGAGTGCGCTTTTCCACCAACTTGGCGGTTTCGACGACGATTTCTTTGCACACATGGAAGAGATCGACTTCTGCTGGAGGTTGCACAATTGGGGTTACCGCGTGATGTACTGTCCCGGATCGATGGTGTACCACATTGGCGGCGGGACTCTCCCGAAGATGTCGTGGAGGAAAACCTACCTGAATTTCCGCAACAACTTTATGCTTTTATATAAAAACCTCCCTTCCAGGCTCATGTTTAAAGTCTTTGCCATCCGTCTCCTGCTTGACGGTGTTGCAGCCATGAAATTTCTTTTCCAGGCCGGCTTCAAGGATTTCTGGGCGGTAGCCAGGGCACATCTCAGCTTTTACATGGCTCTTCCTGTTCTTTACAGGAAACGCAAAAAACTCAGGCACGGGAGCATGAAGATGATGTACAAACGAAATCTGGTGGTTGAATACTACCTTCGTGGGAAGAAACATTTCTCTCAACTAGATCAGAATAAATTTTTCACCTCTTAGCGGACAAGTTGGACAGGTTGGACAGGTTGGACGGGTTGGACTATTGGTTCAGGAAGCTTTCAATGGCGAGACGGTATGAATCGAGGCCAAATCCGGTGATGATTCCTTGAACATAAGGTGATACCATAGAGACGTGCCGGAATGCTTCCCGGGAGAAAATGTTTGTGATGTGTACTTCGATCACGGGTGTACTGATTGATTTAATGGCATCGGCGATAGCCACAGAAGTATGTGTATATCCCCCTGCATTTAATATGATGCCGTCGTAAATAAATCCCACCTTCTGCAGGGCATTGATGATCTCTCCCTCCACATTCGACTGGAAATACTCGATCGTCAGATGCGGATAGGTTTTCCTCAGCTTTTTTAAAAAGACTTCAAAACTCTGGGTTCCGTAAATTCCGGGTTCCCGTTTCCCAAGCAGGTTGAGGTTCGGGCCGTTGATGATGATCAGTTTCATAGACGATGGATGTTGTAACAAAGGTAATAGTTTTCTAAATATCAGATGCCGGATGCCAGATTCCTGATAATTCATATCATTCGTAATTCATAATTCGTAATTCGCAATTGGATTTAGTATCTTTGCACCACTATCAATTAGGGGTGCCTTAACATAAGGGCTGAGATTATACTCTTTGAACCTGATCCGGGTAATGCCGGCGGAGGGAGACCATTTCAAAATTATCTTACTCCTCTATTGAACAGTTACCCGAAAGTGCAATGCATTAATTATTGCAACATGAAATCAAATTATTGACAGATGAAAAGAACTCTTTTAGTACTGGGATCGATCCTGATGGCAGTTACCCTTCATTCACAGATTTTTATTCACGGAGTGGTTACTGAACGCAGCAACAACAAACCGCTGCCAGGAGCTCATATCCGTATCCAGAATACATTTTTCACTGCGGTCTCTGACAGTGCAGGTGCGTTTTCCTTCACAGGCATCAGGAAAGGAAATTATGCGCTTACCTGTTCATATGTCGGCTTCAAACCGGTGACCATTCCATGCAGGATTGCTGGTGATACGACGGTCAACTTTCTCCTGGAAGAGAGCGCTATCCTGGGAGAAGAGGTGAATATTGTCGCCACACGGGCGGGAGAGAAATACCCGACGGCCTATTCTACGGTCAGTTCCAGCCTCATCGAGGAGAATAACCTGGGGAGGGATCTTCCTTACATGATTCAATCAACTCCTTCAGTGATTGTCACTTCGGATGCCGGAAATGGCATTGGGTATACAGGTATGAACATTCGAGGAAGCGATCTTACCCGGATCAATGTGACTATCAACGGCATCCCGCTGAATGATGCTGAATCACAGGGAGTGTGGTTTGTGGACCTCCCCGACCTGGCCTCTTCATCAGAAAACATCCAAATCCAGCGCGGGGTTGGCACCTCGACCAACGGGGCCGGTGCCTTCGGAGCATCCGTCAACATTCTCACTACCGAGATGCCTCTGGACCCGTACGGCGAGCTGGCTGCCTCTTACGGTTCATTCAATTCCTACAAAACCACCTTGAAATTCGGAACCGGGATCCTGAAATCGGGTTTGGCTGTTGACGGCCGGCTCTCCTATATCTCATCCGACGGGTATATCGACCGTGCCTTCTCGAAACTCAAATCTTTTTACATCAGCGGAGGATATTACGGAAAGAAGACAACGCTCAAGCTGGTCACCTTTTCGGGTCATGAACGGACCTACCAGGCCTGGGAAGGAGTTCCCATGGATTCTCTGGGCACTAACCGCACTTACAATCCCGCCGGAGAATATGTTGATTCAACAGGTCAGATCCAATACTACGACAACCAGACCGACAATTACCAGCAGGATCATTATCAATTGATCTTTTCTCAGAAACTGGGGACGAAATGGAACATCAATGCCGCCCTTTTTCTGACAAACGGGAAAGGGTATTATGAAAACTACAAACCCTATGAAACCTTTTCCGAATATGGACTTGATGATGTGATCATCGGCGGAGATACCGTCACAACGACCCCTCTTGTCAATCAGAAGTGGCTGGACAACAGCTATTACGGACTCACCTTCTCAACCGGCTATACCCTCCCCGACCGCCTCAGGCTGATAGTTGGCGGAGGGATCACACAATACTACGGAAAGCACTACGGGCGTGTTATCTGGGCTCAGTATGCCTCCAACGGGGACAACAGCCGCAACTGGTACTTCAATACCGGGTTGAAGAACGATATCAATATTTTTGCGAAAGCTACCTGGCAGGTGATGAAAAAGCTGGCACTCTTTGCCGACCTGCAATACCGGTATGTTGACTATCACATGTCGGGAACCCTGGATGACCTGCAAGCCATCAATCAGTTTCACACCTTCCATTTTTTCAATCCGAAGAGCGGGATCTTTTTCGACTTCAACAAGCACCTGACCGGCTATCTCTCTTTTGGTGTAGGGAACAGGGAGCCCAGCCGGAACAACTACAAGGATGCCGATCCAAACCGGATTCCAACTTCGGAAAGGCTCTATGATTATGAGCTAGGGGCCACCTATAAGCGAACCTCCTGGATGGCAGGAGTCAATCTCTACTACATGGATTACAGGGACCAGTTAGTCCTTACTGGTGAGATCAACAATGTGGGTGAGGCCATCATGGTGAACGTCCCCCACAGTTACCGCTCCGGGATAGAGTTCAGTGCAGGTGTCAATTTCTGGAGAAAAGTGCAATGGGATGTCACCGGCACCTTCAGCCTGAATAAGATCAGGAACTTTACGGAATATGTAGACGATTATGATTCCCTGTGGAACTTCACCGGTCAGAAAGCCACGTTTCTGGGAACGACAAACCTGTCCTTCTCTCCGGGGATGATTTTGGGAAGCATCCTCACCTATAAGCCGTTCAGAGGAGCAACGGCATCATTGCATACGAAATACATCGGAAAGCAATACATCGACAATACGGGCAATGAAGACCGGTTGCTCCACCCCTATTTTGTAAACAACCTTGTACTGGGTTACCAATTCAGGCTTAAGCCCTTTTCAGAAATCGGGATCAGCCTGATGATCAACAACCTGTTCAATCAGCGGTACGAAACAAATGCCTGGATCTACCGCTACAATCACGACGGCAGGCAATACAATGTAAATGGTTTCTTTCCCCAGGCGCTGATGAACTATATGGTTGGAATCACGTTGAAGATCTGAGGTGAGGCATCCCGGAAGCGGAAGGAGTGTGAGGTTGGATTTTGAGGAGTGACTAAAAATTGATAATCTTGCAGTAAGAAATGAGGGGATGTCGACCGGAATCAGCATAAAGAACAAACGAGCCAGGTATGAGTACTTCCTGGAGCAGGAAGTTACTGCCGGCATCCAGCTGACAGGAACTGAAATCAAATCGATCCGTGAAGGAAAGGCTTCTATTGCAGATGCTTACTGTACATTTACCGGAGAAGAGCTGTTTGTTCGCGCCATGCACATTGCCGAATACACTTTCGGGACACATTACAACCATGAACCCAAACGCGACCGTAAGCTCCTTTTGACCAAGCGTGAGTTGAAAAAGCTCAAGACAAAAGTCAATGAGCGTGGATACACCATCATCCCCGTGGTTCTTTTTATCAATGACAATGGTTTGGCCAAACTCACCATTGCCCTGGCGAAAGGGAAGCATGCGTATGACAAACGGGAAACTCTGAAGCAAAAAGACATCAAGCGGGAGATTGACAGGGACGCACCTCGCTGATTTAACATTTCTTAACGCAACAAACGTCATCTTAGCCCGTTTTTCTTAGCGAAACTCTCTAATTTTGCAAAAACTCTCATATGCAAAAAATCATATATCTTTTCCTTTTCTCTTTCTGTGTTCTCATCTTTTCTACGCAAACATTTGCCCAGGAAAATCCCATAAGTGAGCCTGTTACACCGGCAAAGAAAATCAAATGGATGTCGTTTGAACAGGCATATGAGCTGAACAAGAAGAAACCCAAAAAGATCTTTATCGACATGTACACCGACTGGTGCGGGTGGTGCAAGCGGATGGATGCCAGCACATTTGTTGATCCGGTCATTGTCGACTATATGAATCAGAATTTTTACAACGTAAAGATGGATGCTGAGCGGAAAGATACGATTGTGATTGACGGTACGACCTTCGTAAATCCAAATCCCGAGGGCAAGCGCTCTTCGCACCAGCTGGCGATTGAACTACTCCGTGGAAAGATGTCTTATCCCTCTTTTGTATTTCTAAATGAAAAAAGCCAGCTGCTTACGGTTGTACCCGGATATCAGCCTGCCAAGGAGTTCGAGCCGATCTTACATTATTTTGCCAAAGATGCCTTCACTGATCAGCAGTGGGAGGAGTACAAGGCTACGTTCGAGGGTAACGTGAAGTAGTTTTCAGGTTGGACAAGTTGGACAAGTTGGACAGGTTGGACGGGTTGGACAGGTTGGACGGGGTAGACGGGTTGGACGGGTTAGACGGGTTGGACGGGTTGGGTGTTGAGTGGCAGGCAGTTTGAAGCAGGCAGTTTGAAGCAGGCAGTTTGCAGTAGATGAGACAATAAGCGATCGAAGGTTTTCGGTCGTTTTTTTTTTGCGAGTACTCTTTTACCCGCATTCACTGGCGATTCATTGAATATTCCAGTGATCACTCTTCCAGTTTCCTGAGGGAATTTTCGAAAAACTTCTCACAAACCTTTTACCTTTTTGGTGTTTATCCGATTAATAGGAAATTTTTACATCGGAAGGATGGGAACAACAACGCGGTTCAGCAGGTTAAACTAATAAAGGAATGGAAATGAAGGCAATACAGGTTATTTCGGGGGAGGTTGAGAGCAGGAGCCGGATCAGGCTGATATTTTATTATGACCGGGAGTTGATTGGGATGGTGAGAACATTACCGGGAATTTTGTGGAGTAAGGAGTTGAAGTGCTGGCATGTTGCGGATACGCAGGCCAACATGAACCGGATTTCGGATCTGTTTATCGACCGGAGCAGGTTTAACCTGCTCTGGAAAACGGAGGGGAGTGTGGGCCGGAAGAGATCGGGTGGGTCCGGTTCGTTTGTTCTGGCGCCACTTGACAGCCAGGATTACGTCTGGCTGGAGGAGATGGAGGCGTGGATGCGTCACCGGCGTTACAGCAAATCGACCATTCGCGGGTACTGCGAGGTAGTTTCGACCTATCTGCGATTTATCAAGTCGGGGGCAAAGCCAGCGGGTGGCGGGGGATTGCATATTGGTGAGGGAGGTATTCTGCAACTCTCTACCGGAGGGAATGGAGCAAGGGGAAATGGCGAAAAGGGTGAGTGCCGTTTTTCGAACGAAGCCGTGCTGGGTTTCACGAAGGATTACATTTTGCCCAAGGGGTTAAGCGTTTCGTATCAGAACCAGGCCATCAGCGGGTTAAAGTTATTTTTCAGGGAGGTATTGAAGCAGGAGTTGAGCACGGAGAAGGTAAGCCGGCCGAGGGTGGAGCACAGGTTACCGAATGTGTTGGGGAAGGAAGAGGTAAAGCGGTTGTTATCGGTTTGCCGGAACCTGAAACATCGGGCAATGTTAAGTATTGTATACGGGTGTGGATTGCGGTGCGGGGAGGTGTTGAATCTTCGTCCGGGTGACATTGATGCAGAGCGCAGGTTATTGGTAGTGAGGCAGGGGAAGGGGAACAAGGACCGGGTTGTACCTATTTCGGAGAAGTTGATAGAGTTATTGCGGGTTTACTACAAAGATTACCGTCCGAAGGAATATTTATTTGAGGGGAGCCGGAGGGGTGAGCCATATCATGTACGAAGTTTTCAGAACGTATTAAAAAGGGCAATTAATTTGGCAGGAATTAAAAAAGCTGTAACTTTACACTGGTTACGTCACAGTTATGCGACACATCTTCACGAATCGGGTGTTGACATTCGTTATATCCAGGAGATTCTGGGTCACAAGAGCAGCAGGACCACGGAGATCTACACGCATGTCAGCTCACGAAGTCTTGAGCGGATCCGGAG
>JACZJJ010000146.1 GCA_014860625.1 Bacteroidales bacterium
CACTGAAAGTTTTCTTGATGTACAGACGAACTGCTCTTTCTTTTGGAATCACCTGGTTGATTGTTGCCCATTCACTCGCATCAGGATGGAACCCCGACTCCATGGCCCGCTCCATTCCTTATGGCGTGACCGGGTCGCCGAATGATTTTGCACTTTACCTCAAGGATCATTTCCCAGGAGAGGCTGCTCGTGTACAGGCACTCTTTTCGTGGTTGAGCTACAATATTTCCTATGATGTGAACCAGGTTGAGACCATGAGTCGGTTTGAAAGCATGGATGACTTTGTCCTCTTCACGATGAAAAACAAAAAAGCAGTTTGCCAGGGATATGCGGAGATTTTTACCGCTGTTTGCACCCGGATGGGCATCCAGGCGCTCACTGTTCATGGGTACAACAGGATTGACGGACAGCTGAAGAGCGAACTTGGCCACGCATGGAATCTGGCAAAAATAGACGGAGTCTGGCGGCTGTTTGATCCAACCTGGGGAAGTGGCTATGTCGATAATGGCAGATTCCGCAAGAGTTTTGATTCATTTTACTTCATGACACCGCCCGACAGCCTGATACGGTCGCATATGCCTTTCGATCCTGTCTGGCAACTCCGCGAATATCCCATTACCCACGATCAGTTCATTGAAGGAGGAAACCATGGACCATCGTATTACTACTTTTCAGACACGTTGGATCACTATTATTTTCTCGATGAAGTCAACAGGGCTGAATGCACGTTGAGAAGGGCAGAGGCAACGGATGCGGATCGAACGGAGATTCAAAGAATGTTCATGAGGTATAACAGTTATGTCCTGAACATTAAGTGCAATGTCGAGATTACCCGGTACAACGCATCCTCCACATATTTAAAGGAGGCGATAGATCGGTTCAACGAATTCCAGGAATTCCGGAACAAACGAAACACAGACAAAGCGCAGCTCAAGCGATTGCTTGAGAAGGCAAATTATCTGGTTCAGCAATCGCTCCTTCAGGCTCAAAATATCTCCTCCTGCCAATCCCTTTCCTCCAGGGAGATTCAGCGACTGGTCAGGCAGATCAGTGAAGTGGAGAACGCAATATTAAGCGCTTTCAAGTCTATTTGACGCAACTTCCCCGAATTATTTTGTCTTTTTTATATCGAATTATTAAGATACATTGATTAAATATCTATTTTTACACCCTCAAATTTATCACCCGATTTTCAAACCAACTCCCTTATGAACAGAACCACCACCCTTTTGATTACCCTGTTTTTCTCAGTATGCATTTTCACGATGCAGGCTCAGAATTTCTCCGTGAAGCCAACTGAAGTTGTTACCGGAACCTATTATGGTGTCAGCAAAGCCTTGCGTGACCTTCCTCCTATGACTAAAGAGGAGTATCAGTCCATCGAAAAGAAAGCACGTGAAAAACAGTTTAATGAAAGTTTGAAATACAGAAATTACCCGTTTGAATCTACTGCGTTGCCGAAGGGCGACGATCCTGTATGGCAAAAAGAGATGGGAAAAAGTGTCCATATTGGCCGGTCACCAATTGTCAATTTTAACGGACAAAATTCACCCTATTACCCTCCCGATGATAATGGTACCGCAGGCCCTAACCACTATATGCAGACCATTAACACGGTATATGCCATTTATGACAAGGCTGGAACACTTGTCGCTGGACCGACTAACCTGAACCAGCTTTTCGGTAACGTTCCGGGTGCCAACCGAAACGACGGCGACCCGATCATTTTATATGATGAGCAGGCTGACCGCTGGCTTGTTACAGAGTTTTCAATTCCGTTTTCAGGCGCCAACTATATGCTAATGGCTGTTTCCACAACGAACGACCCAACAGGCACCTGGCATCAATATTCGTTTCAGGTGGCAGCTATGCCCGATTATCCTAAATTCGGCATCTGGCAGGATGGGTATTACATGGGTGATAACAACGGCTCGGGAAACGATATTTATGTGATGGAACGTACACCCATGCTCACCGGAGGAACAGCCCAGCTGGTTGGCTTCAACAATCCTTACCGTCCGGCATCTTCGGATGGATTTATGTGCGTTCCTCCACTGGATAATGATGGCCCCTTTGCTCCAACAGGATCTCCCGGACTGTACATCGCATTTAATGATGACGCACTGGGTGGAGGTTCCGACCAGCTATGGGTCTATGAACTGGACGTTGACTGGACCACTCCTTCGAACTCTACATTCGCCCGCGTTCAACAGATTGATGTAGATCCATTTAACGCCAATTTCGGACCAACATGGAATAACATCCCTCAGGCAGGCACCGGACAGAAACTCGATGGGATTCCCCAGGTTGTGATGAATGTGCCTCAATACCGGAATTTTGGTTCCTACGAAACAATGGTATTGTGTCATACGGTAAAAGTAGATGCTACTGGCCTGGCTGGTATCCGTTGGTATGAGCTGCGCCGCACAACAGGCGATTGGTCGGTACGCCAGCAGGGAACCTATGCCCCGGATACGGACAGCCGATGGATGGGAAGTATTATGCTGAATGGAAGTGATAAAATTGCCCTGGGCTATTCGATATCCAGTACCACTATTTATCCGAGTATCCGTTATGCGGGTCAATCCCCGGCCGAATATGCCAATGCAACAGGCATCCTTGACATCCCGGAAGATACAATCTATACCAGCACCAATTTTCAAAGCAACTATAACCGTTGGGGCGATTACTCCCTGATGTGTGTAGATCCGGTTGATGACGAAACATTCTGGTTTACTACACAGTATCCGGGTTCTGGCGGAAGCCGTAAGACACGGATCGCGTCATTTCAATTCGTTTCAGGCCCTTCTGCAACTACCCTTGCAGCAACGAATATCTCCTCCTCGGAAGCCACTCTCAACGGATCTGTAAACCCACAGGGCGACACAACAACATACTATTTCAAATACGGAACGTTCTTCGCCGCACTCAATGACTCAACCGACGAAATGTCAGCAGGTGCAGGTACAGACCCGGTTGATGTGAATGCGGATATTGCAGGTCTTGATGCCGGTCAGATGTACTATTTCAGGGTGATTGCTTCAAACTCTTCTGGAACAACTTCAGGCTCTGTCCTTAACTTTACCACCGAAGCAGCCCCCTCGCTGGCAGTTCTTCCTGTAAATCAGGACGTCATGCCACAGGTTGGGGAGACTGAATTTTATGTAACCTCAAACATCGACTGGACAGCCTCCAGCGATTCACCCTGGTGTACCGTGACCGATTCAGGCAGCAGTGATGATACGATTTTTACTGCCTATACAGAGAATACCACCATGGCGGAACGTATTGCAACGATTACCGTTGAAGGTATCGGTGTAACCCCGCAAATCGTAACTGTAACCCAGGCACCCTATCCTGTAGGTCTCGATGAAACCCTGGCTGGTACAATCCGGATCTATCCGAATCCTAACAACGGAACGTTCACGCTGGTTCCTTCAGGTGACCTGCAATCCCGGATGGAACTTTCCATCTCTGACCTGAATGGGATTGTTATCTTCAGAAAAGTACTGGAAGGAGAGAGTCAATACCAGATTGATCTGGGCTCTGTCGCTCCCGGACTCTACCATGTAATCGCTAAAACTGAAAGAGAAGTTGTTGCCAGGAAACTGGTGATCATGAAGTAGTAACTGCCAAACGCCCTCTGGATGACTGGATGCTGGATGACTGGATGCTGGATGCTGTTATTAGGCTGTGGAGCGCGTTTTTAAAACCTGAGTGAAAGACAGCTTAGTCCTCCGTCGAGTTTCTGAAATTCTGAAACATTGATCACTTTTACAAGGTAACCTGCTTCCTCGATAGTGTTTCGGATTTTCGGGAAGCCGACAGGCATCAGCACTGTGTCATTGACCCATATGCAGTTTGCTGAATAACTCTCCTCAGGATCAACACGCAACAGGTTGAATCTCTGAAACGCTTCGTTCGACAAGAATTCACCTGAAGCTACCAGGTTGTTGTGCTCTAAATAGGCTACTCCTGTTTTTAGATGAAGTACATCTTTTAGCTTGATCACTGATCCGCTCATTCCACGTTTCTCAAGATGGGCTATCACCTGATGGGCTCCGCTTTCATTCGTCCTTTTTGATAGACCGATGTAAAAATGCATTCCTGCCATCATGATGTCGCCTGCTTCGACATGGCCTGGATCCCTGACATCTTCTATATCATCATAGAAATCTCCCAGTACCGATCTCATTTTAGCAATCTCTCCTTTTCGTGAAGGGACTCCGGGATTCATGATTATCGCGCAAGTGCCGGTGAGTAATGCTACATCTTCAATAAATGTGGAATCGGGATGACGTTCATCTGCCTCCAATACCGTTACGTCTAACCCACAGACTTCAAGTGCTTTTATATATTTAGCATGTTGCTCGAGTGCCAGGTCATAATCGGGAAGGCCCAACCCTGCTGTGGTCAATCCGTTGATCAGGCTCTTCCCTGGAATTCTGACGATTGCTCTGGTAAACATCAGTTTTGATAACAATTATTGTTTGTTTCAACGCAGGCTAACATGTTTCAGCATGTAAATATACATGATAGGTGTAACTTGCAGGAAAAATAAAGCCACAGCAATAAAACTCATCAACGAAGGTCACATTGTTTATCAGGCTAGAAAAAATGAAATCCATGGAAGTCCTTTCATACATTGCATTCCTGCGCGGAATTAACGTTGGAGGCCATCACAAAGTACCGATGGTTGACTTACGAAGGGAATTTGAGAAACTGAATCATAAAAATATTGTAACTCTCCTGAATTCCGGGAATATCGTATTTGATGCAATCAATTCTGATATAGAGGAGCTTGAAAAAAAAATATCATCGCATCTGGAAAAGTTTTTTGGTTTCCCGATTCCAACTATCATTAGAACAGCTGAGATGATTCACAGGTTGCTGGATAACAGTCCTTTCCATGATGTGGGTCTGACCAAAGACATTCGGTTGTATGTTTCATTCTTACGGGAAAACAACCAGGTCAGTTTGAAGTTGCCGTGGAATAGTCCTGATAATTCATTAAAAATTATAGGGATAACCAATAAGACTGTATTAAGTGTGGTCGACCTTTCGGTATCAGAAACAACAAAAGCTATGGCTCTTTTGGAGAGATATTTCGGGAAGGATATCACGACACGAAATTGGAATACGATCGAACGAATCGGAAAAATCGTGTCCAATCCATAAAAAAAGCCGCCGGATCTTTCCGGCGGCTTAACTTCTACGTTCGTACTTCGTACTTGAAATCGTACTTCGTACCTCTGACTTCGTACTTATTTCTGTGACCCGCCAGGGACTCGAACCCTGGACCCCAGCCTTAAAAGGGCTATGCTCTACCAGCTGAGCTAGCGAGTCGACCTCGTTTGAGCGTGCAAAAATACAACTCTTAATTTAAAAATCAAAAATCAAGAAACAAAAAACAATATTTATCCGGCATCATTGTCATTGAGACGATAGGAGCGACGCGGCAACGGCATCCGGCATTATTCGAGCAACCCGGGATCCCCCAGCCCCTCCCGAACAACAACCAGCTCATCCTGTGTGCAATCCACTACTGTAGACGGAATTAGTCCGCCGTGACCCGAATCGATCACGATGTCAACGAGTTTGCTGAACCTTTCATAGATATCTTCCGGATCGGTCAGGTAATCGATGATCTCATCTTCATGGTGGAGTGACGTTGTCATGATCGGATTGCCAAGCAGTTCAACAAGATGGATCGGGACAAGGTGATTTGGGTTCCGGATACCGACTGTCTTTTTTTTACTCTGGAAAACACGGGGAACGTTGGTGTTGGCATTGAGGATGAAGGTGTAGGGACCTGGCAGAACCCGTTTCATGACCCGGAAGACGTGGTTGTTAATCGGACGGGTATAATCGGCAAGCTGACTCAGAGAGCTGCAGGTTAACGAAAAATTGGCTTTTTCAAGTTTTACTCCCTTGATCCTGGCAACGCGCTCAACTGCTTTGCTTTTTGTAATGTCGCATCCAAGGGCATAAACAGTATCCGTAGGATAAATGATAACTCCGCCATCTAAAAGGCATTCAACAACGATCTTGATTTGCCGTTCGCCTGGATTATCCGGATGTACTTTAAGTAACATACAATTCGTTCATCGAAAATCATCAATTGTAAATGAAAAAGGGTAAGTCGTTATATCGCACCGCTCGACCATCGTACCCTTGCTTCCTTCCGAACCTGGGGGAGTTAGACAGGAGCTGGTCGTATAAGACTTACCCGCTGCAAAGGTAGAAAATTTAGCGGCTTGTTTCTACTCAATCCGGTTTTTTTCGTATGTTTGCTTGTACGATTATAAAAATTAAAAAACATGGAAGAAAATCAAAAATCAGTGACCATGAACGGCATCACCTGGGGTGTAATTGCCGCTGTATTAGTGATCCTCTACGGTCTGATCTTGTATCTTTTAGATCAGAGCCTAAACACCAGCATCAGCTGGATTGGGTATCTATTCTTTATTGGAATAATGATTTGGGGGACCATTACCTACAGGAAGACCCTCCCTGGTGGCTTCATGTCGTATGGAAAAGCCTTTTCTACAAGCTTTATGATTGTCCTTTTCGCTACAATCATTGCAGGGATCTATTCATACCTGTTTTTTTCATTTATAGCTCCTGACCTTATCCAGGATATTATCGAAGTGAGCCGCCAGCAGAATCTGGAAAGAAATCCGGATATAACTGATGAGCAACTTGAACAGGCGATGCAAATGACCGCATTCTTCTTTACCCCAATAGGGATGGCCATTGCTGGTTTTTTCTCGCAATTGATTATAGGAACGGTCGTCGCCCTCATTACTTCCATTTTTCTTAAAAAAGAGGATAAAACATTAGGCTCCTCTGCCATTTAACCGAATCTGAATGCAACTATCTGTTGTTGTCCCACTTCTGAACGAGGCTGAATCTCTGCCAGAGCTATCTCAATGGATCAACCACGTGATGCAGGAGAATTACCTGAGCTACGAATTGATTTTTATTGATGATGGGAGCAGAGATGATTCATGGAAGGTGATTGTGGAGCTTGCTGAGGATAATCCTGCGGTTAAGGGTATCAAGTTCCGGAGAAACTATGGGAAGGCAGCTGCCCTCAGTTGTGGTTTTACTGCGGCTTCCGGCAAGGTAGTGATCACGATGGATGCCGATCTGCAGGATAATCCCGAAGAGATACCGGAGCTTTACAGGATGATTGTTGAGGATGGATTTGACCTGGTTTCAGGCTGGAAAAAGAAACGGCATGATCCGATATCCAAAACCATCCCGACCCGGTTTTTCAACTGGTCAACCCGAAGGATGTCCCGAATAAAGCTGCACGATTTCAATTGCGGACTGAAGGCCTACAACAGTGATGTTGTAAAGAGTATTGACGTATACGGGGAGATGCACCGCTACATCCCGGTGATTGCCAAATGGGCAGGGTTTACGAAGATCGGAGAGAAAGTGGTGCTCCATCAGAAAAGGAAATACGGTAAAACGAAATACGGACCTGATCGTTTTCTTAAAGGTTATCTCGATCTTCTAACCATCACATTTATATCCCGCTTCGGGAAACGCCCCATGCACTTTTTTGGGTTGTGGGGAACACTGCTTTTTATGACCGGATTTGGCATCGCCGGGTTTCTGGCTTATGAAAGAATCTTTTTCGAAGGGTATAAAATGACTGAAAGACCACTGTTCTATTTCGGCATGCTTGCCATGATCCTTGGTACACAGCTTTTTGTAGCCGGCTTCCTGGGAGAATTGATCTCCCGAAGCTCTCACGACAGAACTGCTTATCTGATCGAAACAAAAAGGAACCTCGATTAAGGAAAAATCAGAAGAATGAAGATTGTGATTCTGGGTTCCGCACATCCTCTTCGTGGAGGACTTGCTGCGTATAACGAGCGACTGGCCAATGAATACCGGAAGCAGGGCGATGAAGTTATCATCTACTCGTTCAGACTGCAATATCCCTCAATGCTGTTTCCAGGGAAGTCGCAATATTCCGATGAACCGGCTCCCGAAAACCTGACGATTCGTACGCGTATCAATTCGATCAACCCGTTAAACTGGATCCGCACAGGAAATGAGATTCGTAAACTCAAACCCGACCTGGTCATCGTGAAATTCTGGATGCCGTTTATGGCGCCCTGCCTTGGAACAATATGCCGGATAATCAGAAAAAACAGGCATACACAAATCATCAGCATCATTGATAACATCATCCCTCATGAGAAAAGACCGGGTGATTTCCTGCTGGCATCCTATTTTGTAGGATCAGTGGATGGATTTGTTGCCATGTCGCGTTCGGTATTGAAGGAGCTGGAGCAATTCGACAAGAAAAAACCGAAACTCTTCTCACCCCATCCTCTTTACGACCATTTCGGTGATATCATTTCAAAAGAAGAGGCTATCCGCAGACTGGATTTCGATCCAAACTGGCACTATGCCCTTTTCTTTGGGTTCATCCGCGACTACAAAGGTCTCGATTTGTTGCTTGATGCCTTTGCAGATCCGCGCATAAAGGATCTTCCCCTGAGATTGATCGTAGCAGGAGAATTTTACTGTGATGATGCTCCCTACAACAAGATGATTGAGGATCACGGTATGAGGGGCCGGGTGATTATGAGCAATGATTTCATCCCTGATTCAAAGGTAAGGGATTACTTTTGTGCTTCCGACATCGTAGTACAACCTTATAAAACCGCCACCCAGAGCGGCGTTACACAAATCGCTTTCCACTTCAATAAGCCCATGATCATCACGGATGTCGGAGGGTTGGCAGAGATCGTTCCCGATGGAAAGGCCGGATATGTGGTACAACCGGATCCTGTACAGATTGCAGATGCCATTGTTCGGTTTTACAAAGAGAACAAGGAGCAGGAATTTTCGGCTGCTGTTGCCGCTGAAAAAGAAAAATATAGCTGGAGTAAAATGTTAGAAGCTGTTGAAACGTTGGTAAGAGGTGATAAGTGAGACGAATGATGAGAATACCAACGATTAAAATAATGCATATCCCCCAAGTCCCCATAGGGGAGGAAGTCCCCTTTAGGGATTTAGGGGCAACCAATGACAGAATTACCCAATGACCAACAACAGAATAATCCGTAGTAAAGCACCCCTTCGTCTGGGACTTGCCGGAGGTGGAACGGATGTAGCACCTTTCTCAGACCTTTACGGAGGCGCCATCCTGAATGCAACGATCAGCATGTATGCCATGGCTACGATTCGCCCCGGGAAGGACGGAAAGATCATCCTCAATACCCTTGACAGACAGGAACTCCTGGAGTTTGATGCGACGGAACAGTTGCCTATCGACGGACGACTTGACCTGATTAAGGGGATCTACAACAGAATCGTGAGGGATTTTACCCACAAACCACTTTCGTTTGAACTCTCTACCTACGTGGATGCACCTCCGGGCTCGGGATTAGGGAGCTCTTCCACACTCGTTGTTGCCATTCTGGGTGCATTTGCCGAATGGCTGAACATTCCTCTGGGTGAATATGACCTCGCACACCTTGCGTTTGAGATAGAACGAGTTGATCTGAATATGTCGGGAGGGAAGCAGGACCAATATGCAGCAACCTTCGGAGGTGTCAACTTTATGGAGTTCTTCAAGGAGGATAAGGTCATTGTTAACCCGCTAAGAGTCAGGGAGAAATACCTGGATGAACTGGCTCATAACCTCATTCTGTATCATACCGAAACAAGCAGGCTGTCCAGCACGATCATCGAAGAACAACGGAAGAATGTCATGGCGGGAAATGAACGGTCTCTTGATGCGATGCATAAGCTGAAAGAACAGTCGGTTATGATGAAGGAAGCCATGCTGAAAGGAGATATTGACAAGATCGGGGAGATCCTCGATTTCGGATGGCAGTACAAAAAGAAGATGGCAGAGGGAATATCCAATCCCATGCTTGACGATATATACAACGCTGCAATGAAAAACGGGGCGCTTGGCGGAAAGGTTTCAGGTGCAGGCGGCGGCGGATTCATGTTCTTCTACTGCCCCGGAAACACGCGATCCAGGGTGATTGAAGCCCTGCGTCAATTCGGAGGCGATACCAAACGGTATGAGTTTACGGGAAAAGGGCTGAAGACATGGACTATATAAGGTAGAGAGGTATTGAAATAGAAGCGAAATAGCGAGATAGCGAAATAGCGAAACTTGTCATTGCAAGGAGCTGAAACTGCGAGCGTAGTGAAGCAGGTAGCGACGCGGCATAGTGAAAAGCAAAAAGCAAACAACGAAACAATGAATTTCCTTGAATTAGCAAAAAAACGGTATTCTGTCAGAAGTTACAGCGACAAACCGGTGGAGGAGGAGAAACTCCAGTATCTCCTTGAATGCGGTAGAGTAGCTCCTTCTGCTGCAAATTATCAACCCTGGAAGATCTTCTTGGTCAAGGATGACGAGATGCGGGCAAAACTTTCAACTACCTATGGTCGTAATTGGTTTAAGCAGGCTCCCATCGTCCTTGTCTTTTGCGGAGATCATTTAACCGCATGGAAACGGAACGATGGTAAAGACCATACCGATATCGACGTCTCAATCATCATCGACCACATCACCCTCGCCGCGGCAGAACAGGATCTTGGTACATGCTGGATATGCAACTTTGATGCTGCGTCTTGTTCCGGGATATTGAATCTTCCCTCCAATCTTGAACCGATAGCCTACTTGTCGCTGGGATATCCCGCTAAAGAACCCGAAGATCCTTCTCGTCACCTGAACCGTAAAGAACTTTCTGAGATTGTTCATTATATCTGATCCAAGCTAAGAGATGCGCGATACGCGATACAAGATTTGAGATGCACTTCCTTAAATCCCGAATCCCGTATCCCATATCCCGAATCTTATTCCAAAGAAACCTGTATTTTTGAATAAATATTTTTTATATGCGAATTTCAGAATCAATCAAAGAGAGTATTGAGGTAAAACAGAAGATCCTTGCTGATAAAAATATGCTGGACCTTATACGGGAAGTTTCCCTCCACTGTGCCGAGGCCTTTTGCAATGGGAACAAGGTCCTTTTTTGTGGGAATGGGGGAAGTGCTGCCGATGCCCAGCACCTTGCGGCCGAATTCTCGGGAAGGTTTTATTACGACCGGCCTCCGCTCCCTTCCGAAGCCTTGCATGTCAATACGTCCTACCTGACGGCTGTGGCGAACGATTACTCCTATGACGAGGTTTATGCACGAAGTGTAAGAGGAAGCGGAAAAGAGGGCGATGTGTTGATTGGAATCTCGACTTCGGGCAATTCTACCAATATTATCAAGGCATTTGAAGTGGCCAATGAACTGGGAATGATCACCATCGGCCTCACAGGTGAATCAGGAGGCAAGATGAAGGATCATTGCGATTACCTGATAAATGTTCCATCGTCGGATACCCCCAGGATTCAGGAGTCACACATCATGATCGGACACATCATCTGCGAACTCGTCGAATCCACTCTTTTTCCCAGAGAATAAACAAACATACGATGACGACTAACAGAGCACTGATCATTGCCCATTGCCCACTGCTAACTGCCCGCTTCATGCGGTCCACTGCCCACTGCCCACTGCCCACTGCAAACTGAACAACATGGAAGCAATCATACTCGCCGGAGGATTTGGAACACGGCTTCAGCAGGTGCTGAATGACCGGCCAAAGTCGATGGCGTTGGTGAATGGCAGGCCATTCCTGGAATATCTTCTGGATTATCTCATAGCCAATGGCGTAGAACATACGGTTCTGTCTGTTGGCCACATGAGGGATATGATTATCGATCATTTTGGTTCCAGATACCGGGATATGCATATCGACTATGCAGTGGAAGAGGAGCCCATGGGGACGGGAGGAGGGATCCGGCTGGCACTTTGGAAGATCGACGGAATGCGGTCTTTTGCCATGAATGGCGACAGCATGTTTCGGGTAGATTTACCCGGGATGATGGAAGCTCATACAAAGAAAAAAGCAGCTGTTACAATTGCATTAAGGGAGCTTCCGGATACAGGAAGATACGGCCGTGTAACCATGAGCAGGAACCGCCGGATCGAAGGATTTGAAGAGAAACAGGTTGGTGCAGGGCGTGGGTATATCAACGGAGGAATCTACATCATTGAAAAAATGTTTCTGATGGAACCTGAATTCAGGGGCCGGTTTTCAATAGAGAAAGGTTGTTTTGAGCAGTATTTTCGTACCACCCGGATGTTTGGCTTCCCTTCCAAATCTTATTTTCTGGATATCGGAATTCCGGAAACATTAAACCAGGCACAGGATGATTTTAAGCAATTTAATGATTGACACCAGTTGGTCGCTGTTTCTTGATCGTGATGGCGTGCTTAATGAAAGAATTGTTGATGGGTATGTGACCCAATGGGAAGAATTCACATGGCTGCCTGGAGTATTGGATGCATTAAACATTCTGTCAGTTGTTTTTGGACCTATCGTGGTGGTCAGTAACCAACAAGGTGTAGGCAAGGGAATCATGACCACAGATCAGGTGGAGAAAGTCCATATGAAACTTCTGGCTGATGTCGGGAAACACGGCGGGCGGATCGATGCAACCTATTTCTCTCCGCACCTGGCAAAGGAGAATTCGTTTCTTCGGAAGCCCAATGTAGGGATGGGCCTCAGGGCCCGGAAAGAGTTTCCGGCGATCCAATTCCGAAAATCGATCATGGCCGGCGATTCCCTCTCCGATATGCTCTTCGGTCGCAGACTCGGAATGAAAACACTCTTTTTATCCGACAACAAATCCGACCTGAGCAAAGGAAACAAACTTATTGACTACACCTTCCCTAACCTCCTCACGTTTGCCAACACACTCACCACCTCACCACCTCACCACCTCACTATGACCCCAACCCTGATCCTCACGATATTCCTGAGTTATACGGCATTGCTATTTGTTATCACCTTTATCACAGCCAGACGCGCTACCAACCGGGCATTTTTTATCGGAAACAAGGAGTCTCCCTGGGTTGTTGTGGCATATGGGATGATTGGAGCCTCCCTGTCAGGCGTTACATTCATGTCGGTGCCCGGTTGGGTAGGGGATACCCAGTTCTCCTACATGATGGTGGTATTCGGATATCTGATCGGATATGCAGTGATTGCTACGGTTTTGCTGCCTCTCTATTACAGATTGAACCTAACCTCCATCTATTCCTACCTGGAAACACGCTTCGGCTTCTGGTCCTATAAAACCGGAGCTTTTTACTTCATCATTTCCCGGGTGATCGGAGCTTCTTTCCGAATGTTCCTTGTTGTGAATGTGTTACAGATATTTGTATTTGATGCATGGGAGATCCCTTTCTGGGTAACCACATCGATTTTTATCATCCTGATAATACTGTACACCTTTAAAGGGGGGATTAAGACCATCATCTGGACAGATACAGTTCAAACAACCTTCATGCTTCTTGCACTTGGGATCTCCATTTACCTGATTTCAAAAAACATGGGCATGTCATTCAGTGGAATGACCAGTGCCGTGTTTGACAGCGACTACTCAAAGATGTTCTTCGGCGAATGGACAGATAAGCGCTATTTGCTCAAAGGAATATTAAGCGGGGCTTTCATCGCTATCGTAATGACAGGACTTGATCAGGAGATGATGCAGAAAAATCTGAGCTGTAAATCACTGAAAGATGCGCAGAAGAATATGTTTTCTTTCTCGATCGTGCTGATGTTCGTCAATTTCCTGTTTCTCTTTCTGGGAGCTTCACTGTTTCTGTTTGCCAGAGATAAGGGAATCGAAATGCCTGCCCGCTCTGACGACTTATTCCCGATCATTGCCATTCATCATTTGGGGCCTGTTGCCGGGCTGGTCTTTATCATCGGGCTTATTTCTGCGGCCTATCCCAGTGCCGATGGAGCCTTAACATCTCTGACCACCTCTTTCAGCATTGATTTTCTGGGCATGGATAAAGAGAGTTTGCTTACGGAGAAGAACAAAGAGCACATTCGTTATCTTGTGCACATTGCTTTTGCCATTATCCTTCTCTTCGTCATTGTGCTCTTCAGAGAGATCAACGATCGGGCTGTAATCGATAAACTCTTTACTGTAGCCGGATATACCTATGGTCCCTTGTTGGGCCTTTATGCATTCGGTCTGTTTGTAAAACGCCAGGTGAAGGATCGGTATGTTCCTGTAATTGCGATCATTTCGCCCATAATATGCTACCTCCTAAGTAACTACTCCACTCAACTTTTATTTGGTTATAAGTTTGGTTTCGAGCTCTTAATTTTAAATGGATTAATTACATTTGCAGGATTATATCTGATCTCATATCAAGGGTCGCGGATCGTGGATCGCGTATCCTGATTAAAAAGGAATAAGTATTTAAACTGACTCATACATGGACAATATACGATTCACTGCATTAAAATCGGCTATGTGCCGGACGAGAAAAACAGTAGAATTCCCAAACAGGAGGGCTTCTGAGTATTTCGGAGAACTGACGTTTAACAAAGTGGCCATGCGGGAATTCCTTACCGAGGAAGCCTTCCGGCAGGTGATGAACGCAATTGAAAAGGGGATTAAGATCGACCGCAGAATTGCCGACCAGGTAGCCGCTGGAATGAAGTCGTGGGCAATCAATCACGGAGCGACACACTACACCCACTGGTTTCTGCCCCTGACAGGTGCAACTGCAGAGAAGCATGATGCTTTTATCGACCCGGTTGAAGGCGGAACGGGGATAGAAAAGTTCAGGGGCATCGAACTTACCCAGCAGGAGCCCGATGCCTCAAGCTTCCCGAGTGGAGGCATTCGCAGTACATTCGAAGCCAGAGGTTATACCGCCTGGGATCCGACCTCTCCTGCATTTATCATGGATCGCACACTATGCATCCCAACCGTTTTCGTCTCCTACACCGGAGAAGCCCTCGACTTTAAAACCCCGCTGCTGAGAGCGCTCTATGCGATCGACAAAGCGGCAGTGGATGTTTGCCACTATTTCGACAAAGATATTACAAAGGTATTTGCTACCCTGGGCTGGGAACAGGAATATTTTCTGGTAGATGAGGCCCTTTTTCTGGCCCGTCCCGACCTGATGTTGACTGGAAGAACGCTGTTTGGCCACTCCTCTGCGAAAGATCAACAACTTGAAGATCACTATTTTGGCACCATTCCACAGCGTGTCATTAGTTTTATGCAGGACTTTGAACTGGAGGCGCACCGCTTGGGCGTTCCTGTTAAAACGAGGCACAATGAGGTTGCCCCCAACCAGTTTGAGTGTGCCCCGGTATTTGAAGAGGCCAACCTTTCGGTTGACCACAACCAGCTGTTGATGCATCTTTTGGATAAAGTGGCCAAGCGCCACGACTTTACCGTCCTTCTCCATGAAAAGCCTTATGCAGGCGTCAACGGTTCCGGGAAACACAACAACTGGTCGTTGATGACCAATACAGGTGAGAATCTTCTTTCCCCTGGGAAAACAACGAAAAGCAATCTCCGTTTCCTTACCATTCTGGTGAATACCATCAAAGCGGTGCATGATCATGCCGATCTGATCAGGGCGATCATCGCCTCTCCCGGAAATGATCACCGTTTGGGTGCCAACGAAGCACCTCCGGCAATTATTTCCGCATTTATCGGTACTCAACTCACACAATTACTCAATATCATCGAAAAGAGCGATAAAAAGATCAAGATCAGTACAGAAGGAGATTCAGGGTTGTTAAAGAATTTTCCGAAAATTCCGGAAATCCTGCTTGACAATACGGACCGGAACAGAACCTCCCCCTTTGCTTTTACCGGGAATAAGTTTGAATTCCGTGCAGTGGGCTCTTCCCATACATGTGCTCCCGCTATGATTACCATCAACCTGATTGTAGCCGACCAGCTGAAAAAATTCAAAGCAGAAGTGGATGGACTGATTGAGAAGAAGGTGAAGAAAGAAGATGCCATTTTCCAGGTATTGAAACAGTATATCATTGAGTCGAAGAACATTCGGTTTGAGGGAAATAATTACGGTGATGAGTGGATGAAAGAGGCGGCGAAACGAAAACTGTCAAACTTCCGTACAACTCCTGAAGCCCTGAAGGCGTTGATTTCCACGAAAACAGAGAAACTGTTTGAAGATAACCAGGTGCTCTCGAAGAGGGAGCTGGAAGCCCGCTATGAGATACGACTGGAGAATTATACAAAGAAGATCCAGATTGAGTCGCGTGTTCTTGGCGATCTCTCCACCAACCACATCATTCCTATTGCGATCAAATATCAAAATACATTGATCGAAAATGTTAAAGGGTTAAAGCAGGTTCTTGATTATCAGACTTATGGCAAGCTTTCGCACAATCAGATGGAGACGATCACCGAGATTTCCGAACATGTGGATAAGATCAAGACCTATGTCCACAATATGGTCGAAGAGCGGAAAATAGCCAACAAGATCGAAGAGACGGAGCCAAAAGCCGATGCCTACTGCAATAAAGTCTATCCCTATTTTGACAAGATCCGATACCATGTGGATAAATTGGAGATGCTTGTTGACGATGAACTTTGGCCTCTTCCCAAATACCGGGAGCTTTTGTTTATGCGTTAATTATTAAACCTGACATCATGAAGAGAAAAAAGATTTTCCTTGGATCCATCGCTGCTCTCTGCCTGTTCGCATCTCTCTTTGCCAAGGGACAGATCAGCGTATACCATATCGATCCGTCGTCGGCACCAATTTCCCAACAAGGGATTTTCTATTCCCTCCCCCGAACGGTTGTGAATATTGAAGTGGTGATTGACCGGATTGAAAGATACAAAGGGCCCTATTCTGAATATGCCCTCCGCTACCTTGGGCTGCAGAATGTGGTTATGGCCAACTCTGTGGAATATAGAATCAGCGGAATCAATATTACAACCTCAGCGGAACCGGATCCCGGACAATACTATTTCGTGGTACTCGGCGAGAAACTTTCCAAAACGGAGAAGGCCGGGTTGCTTAGCCTGAATGAATCCGGTCTTATCCTTGGAACACTTCCTGATGCCATGGACTCAACGGTGCAGATTATCAGGATACAAGAGGGGAAGAATGAAGTTACCCTCTCTGAGATGGATGTTTTTCCTGAGATCTTTAAATATTACGCTGACATCAGTGTTTTCGAAAAGGTCGATACCATTATCCGCAAGGTTAGTATTGATACATTAACACTGGAACGTCAGTACCTGAAACGGACCATGGTGGATAAATCGCCGGAGCAGAAAGCCAAAGAAGCGGCGGATTTTATCTCTAAAATCAAGGAAAACAGGTTTAACCTGCTTACAGGATACCAGGAGGTCAGCTACAATCAGGCGACCCTGGAATATATGGACACTCAGTTGAAACTGCTGGAGAAGGAGTATATGAAATTATTTACCGGCATCAGCATTCAGAAGAGTTATACCTACGATTATAAGTACATTCCCCTGGCCAACCAAATCAATGTTGACATCCCCATGTTCAAGTTTTTACCAAACAAGGGTGTCATGGATCTGGATGAAATGGGAGGGAGGGCCATAACGATTAACATTCAGCGGGTTGGAAATACTACCCAGGTTGCCAACTACCTTAACAGGGCCTCGGAAGAGGAAAAAAACCACGGCTTCTACTACCGGATTCCTGAAATTGCCAGAGTTACCGTGAAGCAACCGAATGGAATGGTTGGCGAGACTCAGTGCCTTGTGAACCAGTTGGGTGTTGTAACATTCCTGCCTGCTTCAAAATGGAAAGTGAATTTCCATGAGAAAACCGGGGGAATCAAAGAGGTTGCAATCGACTGAGAAGCAGGAACGATTAAAGGGCTTTCCTGATCCTCACAAGCGTTTCAATCACACTTTCCAGGAGATCTAACCTTAGCATGTTTGCGCCGTCTGATCGTGCCTGTGAAGGATTTGGATGTGTTTCAAGGAATATCCCGTCGGCGCCGGCAGCAATGGATGCCCTGGCAATTGTGGAGATAAGGTCTGGCCGCCCGCCTGTTATCCCGCTCGCCTGGTTTGGTTGTTGCAATGAGTGAGTAACATCCACCATTACAGGTACATCAAACTTCTGCATTTCCGGAATATTACGGAAGTCGACCACCAAATCGTTGTATCCGAATGTTGTTCCGCGCTCTGTCAGCATCACCTGAAGGTTTCCTGTCTGGTATACTTTTTCCACGGCAAACTTCATAGATCCTGCAGATACAAACTGTCCCTTCTTAATATTTACCGGCTTACCGGTTTCCCCGGCAGCAATAAGCAATTCAGTTTGGCGGCAAAGAAAGGCCGGGATCTGAAGGATATCAACAAAACCGGCAGCGATCTCTGTCTCCTTTTCGGTGTGGACATCCGTAATTACCGGAATGTTGAGCTTTTCGCCTACCTCCCGGATTACCTTCAGCCCTTTTTCGTCACCGATACCGGAGAACGAGTCGGACCTGGAACGGTTTGCTTTCTTGTACGAAGCCTTGAAAATAAAAGGGATCTGATAGGTGTCACAAATCTTCATGATCCTCTCCGCGATCTGAAGAGGCATCTCTTCATTTTCAACCACACACGGGCCGGCAA